>DASRZO010000189.1:0-2109 GCA_035686405.1 Pseudomonadales bacterium
GTGTGGCCGGGCGTGTCGTCGTCCGGTTCCGGCGTCGCCGTTGCGGCGGGGCTTGCGTACGGCGCGATCGGCACCGACACGGGTGGCAGCATCCGTTTCCCGTCGGCCGCGAACGGCTGCGTCGGTCTGAAACCGACGTACGGTCGCGTCAGCCGCCACGGTGCCTTCCCCTTAGCCGATTCGTTGGATCACATCGGGCCGATGGCGCGCAGCACCGAAGATTGCGCGCGGATGCTCGGCGTGATGGCCGGATACGACGCCCACGATGCGACGTCGATCGGCAGCGCGGTGCCGAACTACGGCCTCGCAATCGGCGACTCGATCCGCGGCATGCGCATCGGCATCGATCGCGCGTATGCGGAGAACGGCGTCGCCGCCGACGTCGTCGCCGGGCTGAAGGAAGCGCTCGCGACGCTGCGCGATCTCGGCGCGGAGATCGTCGACGTGAAGCTGCCGGCGTACGGCGCGCTGGTACAAGGCTGGGGCATCACGTGCGGCGTCGAGACTGCGCTCGCGCACGCGCAGTTCTATCCGTCGCGCCGCGCCGACTACGGCGCCCCGCTCGCGCGCTTGATCGACGCGGGCCTCGCGGCGCCCGCGACCGCGTACGCGACGCTCGAGCGCAAACGCGAACGCTTCCGCGCCGATCTCGAGGCGCTGCTGCACACGGTCGACGTGTTGATCGCGCCGGCGATGGTGTTCCCGCCGCCGAAGGTCAGCCAAATGGCGTCGCTGCTCGCCGCCGGCGTCGCCGACTTCATCACGTTCACCGCGCCGTTCAACTACTCGGGCCATCCGACGCTGACGCTGCCGGCGACGTTCAACGGCGACGGCTTGCCGATCTCGTTCCAGCTCATCGGCCGGCATCTCGGCGAGCCGACGCTGATCAGAGCGGGGCACGCGTACGAGCAGGCGCGCGGGGCGATGAAGTTGCCGGGGTGAAAAACGGCAGCGGGTGACCTACGGAAACGTCGGCGCGTGCATGCACGCATGATCCGACTCCCAGAAACTCCGCCACTGCCGGAACACCAACACGTTCCACAGCAGAATCCAGTAGTCGCTCGATGCGTCGAGGTGCGCGTGCCAGCAGGCGCGCATCGCGTTCGCGTCGAAGAGTCCCTCTTCACGCAGTTGCCGTTCGTCGAGTAGATCTTCGGCCCAATCCCGCAGCGGTCCGCGCAGCCATTCCGGCAGCGGGCTCGAGAACCCCTTCTTCGGACGATCGACGAGCGCCGGCGGCACGTGTTTGTACAGCAGGCTGCGCAACAGGAATTTGCTGCCGGCCTTGTCGCGGTACTTGATCGACGGCGGCAGGCGCCAGGCGTATTCGACGACGCGGTGGTCCAGGAACGGCACGCGCACTTCGAGGCTCTGCGCCATGCTCGCGCGGTCGACTTTCGCGAGCGTGCCGTCGATCAGCGTACCGAGCAACGCGAAGTAGCCTTGCCGGTCGATCGCGTCGCCGACGACGTCGCGATGGCGCGCGCATTGCCAGCGCATCGGATGTTCCTCGTGGCCGCCGAGCACCGGCAGCTCGCCGGCGGTCGCGCTATACAGCTGGGCGTACAGCTCGCTGATGCCGCCGCCGGCGCGCACGACGGTCGTCGCCTGCTTGACGCGGTTCGCGAGCAATTCGGGCCGCCGCGCCGCCGGCAGCTTCGAATGCAATGCGGAAACGCCGTCGACGAGGCCGTCGACCGTGCCGGCGAAGGCGCGGCGGAGGCGTGGCGACAGGCCCGACGTCATGCGATCGACGGCGCGCACGATGTAGTAGCCGGGATAACCGCCGAACAATTCGTCGCCGCCGTCGCCGGACAGCGCGACCGTCACGTCGCGGCGCGCGAGCCGGCACACCAGCATCACCGGAATCTGCGAGCGGATCGCGAGCGGCTCGTCGAACCAATACGGAATCTCGGGCACCAACGCGCGTGCATCGGCGGCGGTCGCGACCGTGTCGGTGTGTACGGTGCCGAGGTGATTCGCGACGGCGCGCGCATACGCCGTTTCGTCGTAGCGCTTCTGGTCGAAACCGACCGCGAACGTGTGGATCGGTCGAGCGCTGCGCTGCTGCATCAGCGCGACGATCAGCGACGAATCGATGCCGCCGGA
>DASRZO010000190.1:0-3582 GCA_035686405.1 Pseudomonadales bacterium
AACTGCGCCGCCACAGCCGTGTCGCCGCCGAATCGCTATGCCCGCGGTGCCGCCGCGATACGCGCTTTGACCGCTTCGCGCGACGCCTTCAACAGCCGGTTCGACTTCGCCGGTTCCTCGACGACGCGCGACAACGCCACCGCGCCGACCATCTCGGCCATGATCGATGCTGCGAGATCGCGCGGCTCGATGACCCCGATTTCCTTCAACAGCGTCGCGAACCACTTCGCCATCCGTTCGCTGCCGTCGGCGAAGCGCCGTCGCGCCACGTGCGGCATCCGCGCGAGCTCGCCGGACAACGTCGGAATGGGACAACCGTGCGACGGATCGTCGCGATGTCGTGCCGACAGATAGCTGTCGACGAAGGCGTCGAGCTGCTCGGCCGCGGGCTTGCCATCCATCCGTTCGATCACGCTCTTGAACCGGTCGTCGAACATCTGCGTGACCGCCTGCGCGATGAGGTCGTCTTTCGAGTCGAAGTGCGCGTAGAAGCCGCCGTGCGTGAGGCCGGCCTTCGCCATCAGCGCGGCCACGCCGACGTGGTCCGGCCCTTCGGCGCGAATCGCAGTGGCCGCTTCGCGCAGCACCTTCTCGCGCGTTCGCGCCTTGTGTTCGCTGTCGTAGCGCATCGTCGCCTCCTCAAAACATGATGCCGATCATATCAAATCAATGTGCCTCTGCCGCGGCCTTGCCGTTGCCCGGCACCGGCTTACCGTCGCCGCTCGAGCGCGGCACGAACGGCACCATCGCAAGCGCAGCGACGAACATCCACGCCATCACGCGGAACACGTCGTCGAAGGCGATCGTCAACGCTTGTTGCCCGACGATGTGCGCGAGGATGCCCTGCGCGAGCATCTCGGCACGTGCCGGGTCCGGCGTGACCGCTGCGAACATCCGCGTCAACTCGCCGACCGTGTCGTGCGCCGCGGCGGCGCCCGCGCCGAGCATCTCGCCGAAGCGCTCGGCCTGGATGCGCGCGTTGTCCTGCAGCCACGTGTTGACGACGGCGATACCGATGGCACCGCCCAAATTGCGCATCAAGTTGAACAAGCCGGACGCTTGCCGCAACTCGGGCCCTTGGAATTCCGACAGCGCCATGCCGACGCTCGGCACGATGCAGAGCATCACCGAAAAGCCACGGACGACTTGCGGTAACAGCAGCTCCCCGAAGCCCCACTCCGCCGTCATGTGCGACGTCAGCCACAAGCTCGTCGCGAACAACGACAACCCAACGGGGATCACGATGCGACGGTCGACCGACTCCGACAGACGCGCCGCGAGCGCGGTGCTGGCAATCTGCGCGATACCGACGACCCACACGGTCAAGCCGATATCGAGGCTCGAGTAGCCGCGCACGCGACCGAGGAATACCGGAATCAAATACGTCGACGCGTAGATGCCGAAGCCGATCACGAGATTGAACACGCACGCGAACGCGAAGGTCGGTTTTCTGAACGGCGACAGCTTCACCATCGGCGTGGGCGCGAAAAACGAACGTTCGATGAAGAGCGCGAAGGCGACGACCGACAACCACGCGGCGATGCGAATCGAGGAATCCTCGAACCAATCGTGACGCGGCCCTTCTTCGAGCGTGTACTCGAGCCCGGTCAGAAAGATCGCCATCGCCGCGAGCTGCGTCCACTCGATACGACGGAACATCGAGACGTCGGCGCGATCGACGCGGATCACCGCGATCGCGAGCGTCGTCACGACGACGCCCGGCACGACGTTGATGAAGAAGATCCAGCGCCAGTCGATCGACTGCGTGATGAGTCCGCCGACGGTCGGGCCGAGCGTCGGCGCGAGCACCGACACCATGCCGAGGATGGCCGGAATCAACGCGCGTTGCTTACCTGCGAAAATCGTCATGCCAACGACGAACACCGACGGCACCATCGCGCCGCCGGTGAATCCCTGCAGCGCGCGGAACGCGATCATCGACTCGATGTTCCAGGCGAAGCCGCACAGCACGCTCGACAGCGTGAAGAGTCCCGCCGACAGCGCGAACAGCCAGCGCGTCGACATCGCCTGCGCGAGGAACGCCGACAGCGGAATCATCACCAACTCCGCCATCAAATACGCGGTCTGTACCCAACTGATTTCCTCGGGTGCGGCCGACAATCCCGCCTGCACGTCGTTCAACGACGCTGCGACGATCTGAATGTCGAGCAGCGCCATGAACTGACCGAACGCCATCACGCCGAAGATCAGAAATTTGCGCGCGTTCGGCAGCGACGCCGCATCCGCCAACGTCGGCCGCGCCACACCACCGATCGGAATCGCACCGGCTGTCGAATTCATGCGCCTAGCCCGCCGCTCGAAATCTCTTGCGTAGTATTATGATGATCATATAATGGCGCCGCAAGCAGCCTCGAACGCGCAACGTTCGCGATGACCCGAGGGTTCCACGATGAATGCAGCAGTAGACGTACGCACACTCGACGCCGCGCACGATCGCACGGCGAACGGCGCCGCGACTCCGTCCGGTGAAGCGCATCCGAACGCGGCTCCGGCCGGCGCGAAACCCTCGCGCCGCACGCTGCTCGCCGCCGCCGTCGCGTTGCTCGTCGCCGCAGCCGGCGTCACGTGCATCGTGCTGCCGCCGTCGAGCGAGACCACCGACAACGCCTATGTCGGCGCCGACGTCACGTCGGTCGCGCCGAAAGTGCGCGGCCTCGTCGAGGCGGTGCTCGTGCAGGACAACCAACGCGTGCACGCGGGCGATCCGTTGGTGCGAATCGATCCGGAGGAATTCGACGCGCGCGTCGCGGCCGCGACCGCCGATCTTGCAGACGCGCAAGCGAGCGTCGCCGCCGCGCGCGCGGCGCAGACGGGTCTCGACGCGGAAGAGCGCCTCGCCGAAGCGAACGTCAAGGCCGCGCAAACGTCGATTCGTTCGGCAAACGCGCAAGCCGACCGTGCGATCGCCGATCGCCAACGCTACGACTCGTTGGTCGCGAACGGTTCGGTGTCGGTGCGCGATGCGGCGACGATTCGCGCCGCGTCGATCACTGCCGAGCAAGACGTGGCGCGAGCGATCGCGATGCATGAAGTCGCGCAACGCCAAGCGAGCGTGACGCAAGCGAAGCGCGCGACCCTCGACGCCGATCTGCAGAAATCGCTCGCGTCCGTGGCACGCGCGCAGAGCGCGCTCGATCTTGCAGTCCAAGACCAGCGCCACGCGTCGATCGTCGCGCCGATCGACGGCGTCGTCGGCAATCGTCAAGTGCAAGTCGGCGACTACGTGCAGCCCGGTTCGCGGCTGCTGACGCTGGTGCCGCTGCAAGCGGTCTACGTCACGGCCAACTTCAAGGAGACGCAGACCGGACGCATGCGCGTCGGACAGCGCGCGACCGTGCATGTCGACGCGCTGCCGAACCAACCGCTGACCGGGGTCGTCGACAGTCTGGCGCCGGGTTCCGGTTCGCAAATCGCGCTGCTGCCGTTCGAACCGGGTACCGGCAACTTCACGAAGATCGTGCAACGGGTGCCGGTGAAGATCCGCTTCGATGCGGGCCAACCCGGCATCGAAGCGCTGCGGC
This sequence comes from Pseudomonadales bacterium, assembly GCA_035686405.1. Lineage (GTDB taxonomy): Bacteria > Pseudomonadota > Gammaproteobacteria > Pseudomonadales > Azotimanducaceae > DATJGR01. The sequence goes on from DASRZO010000190.1 coordinate 3,543, forward strand.
CGGGTCTGTCGGTCACCGCGAAGGTCACGCTCGTCGACTA
>DASRZO010000191.1:0-7077 GCA_035686405.1 Pseudomonadales bacterium
TGCGCTCGCAGCGGCCGCGTTGATGTTCGGTGCTGCGTGCAGTCACCTCGGGACCGTGTCGCCGCCCGGCGTCGATCTGTCCGGTACGTGGCAGCTCGACCCGCGCCGCAGCGACAGCCCGCCGCCGCCGCCGCGCCCGCACGACAACGACGACATGCACGAAGGCGGCGGCCCGCCGCGGTTCGGCGGGCCGGCGCCGTTGCTGCCGATGGTGTCCGCAACGCGGATGACGATCGCGCAGGACCGCGATTCGATGGGCGTGGACTATCCGAACCAACCGTATCGCGACGTGAAATGGGGCACGCAGAAACGCGACTTGTACGTGGTCGATGCGGGCTGGGACCACGACACCCTGATCATCGAGACGAAGAGTCAGCCGATGACCATACGCGAAACGTACAGCCTATCGCCCGATCGCAGCACGCTGACGTTGGTGATCGATTTGAGCTCGAAGCGCGGCGACCATCACCTGACGCGCGTCTTCACGCGCGCGCCGGAAGCGTCGGGCGCCGGCTCGCCGCCGAATTGACGGCGAGCCCGCCGTCCCTCGCCTCGAATCGGTCGTTAGAACTCCCAGCTCATGGTGAGACCGACGGTGCGCGGTCGGCTCGGACCGAAGTAGTGCGCCGGTAGCCCGCCGTCTTCGTTCCCCTCCGCGACGCCGTCGTAGAAGACCTGGTTGGTCACGTTCTCGACGTATGCGATCACCGACCAGCCGGCATTGGCGCGATAGCCGCCGCGCAGCGTCAGATCGTAGTACGTGGTGTTCACCGCCTCGGACAACTGCAGCAATCCGCCGTACGTCCGCGACTGCGCATATACCTCCGACGACGCGGTGAATTCGCCGTCGTGATACGGCAAGTGTGCCGTGACGACGGCGGAACCCGAATATTTCGGTACCTGCGGCAGCGGCTTGCCGTCGCATTGATTGCTGCCGTCGCACAGCGCCTCGGCGCTGTTGACCTTGCTGTCGCCGTATGCGCCGGCGAGATAGACGTCGATGTTCTCGGTGGCGACCCACTCGATCGTCGTCTCGAAGCCCCAGCCGTCGACCTTACCGACGTTGCCGACGACGATGCCACCGCCGTTGCCGGGTACGTTCACCTGCAGGTCTTCGTACGTGTAGTAGTAGGTGTTGGCGGCGACGCGCAGCGTACCGTCGAACATCTCGCCCTTCGTACCGATCTCGTACGACCACACGTGCTCCGGTGCGAACGTGTCCGGTTTCGCTTCGCCGTTCGTCACCGGATCGGGATTGCCGTATTCGTCGGGATTCAACGCGAAACTGCCGTAACCGCCGGATTTGTAGCCGCGCGTGACGCTGGCAAACATCATCCAATCGTTGTCCGGGTGGTAGCGGACGATGAAGCGCGGCGTGAACGCATCCCACGCGCGGTTCCCCTTCACGTAACCGTCGGTCGTGAAGCCCATCGCATAAAACGGGCCGAGTTCGCTTTCGACCGGCAGCACGTCGTTCTCGAATTCCTTCTTGTCGTACGTGTAGCGCACGCCGAGGCTCGCATCGAGCACGTCGTTGAACGCGTAGCTCAAATCGACGTACGAGGCCCAGCCGTGGTAGTCGCCTTTGACGCGGTTCTGTTCGAGCAAGCCGACCGGCGACGGGGTGAAGCCCGGGATGTACGCGGCACACGATTCGCCTTCGAAGAACTCGCACATCGCTTCTTCGTCGGCGTGCTGCGAGAACAGCACGTCGATCGTCTCGCGATAGAACGACACGCCGGTGTACCAGGTGAAGGCTCCGGTATTCTGCGAGACCAGGCGGAATTCCTGCTCGAAATAGGTGCCTTTCTGGTTCTGCGCGTAGTCGTTGACCGCGATCGGCATCGCGTCGAAGTCTTCGGCGTAGACGTATTCGTGATCTTTGAAACCCGTCTGCGACGTCAGCGTCGCGAAGCCGAGGTCCTTGTCGATCTCGAGGTCGTAGCTCCAAATGTTGGAGTCGTCCTCTTCGCCGAGCCCTTGGTTGCTGCTGATGTTGCGGTTGCCGGACGGCATCGTCAGCGTCGGATCGATCGCAACCCACTCCTCCCACGTCTGCCCTTTCTCCGTCGCGCGGTAGACCGAGCCCGACTGTTTGCGGTGCTCGTACTCGGCCATGAAGTTCACGTCGAGCGTGTCGTCTTGATAGCGCAGCGAAATACGGCCGCCGCTGTTGTCCGGCGCGATCAACTGGTTCTGATCCGGCTTGTCGACGTTGTCGACGTAGCCCGATTCCGACGTATGAAACGCTGCGACGCGCATCGCGAAGGTGTCGCTGATCGGCACGTTGATCGCGCCCTCGATCTTCTCGTGATTGCGCTCCGCGAGATCCGCACTGACGTACCCGTCGTAGTCCTTGAAGTCCGGCTGCTTCGTGAAGACGCTGATCGCGCCCGCGATCGAGTTGCGGCCGAACAGGAAGCCTTGCGGACCGCGCAGAATTTCGGCGCGGTCGAGGTCGTACAGCGTCGTGACCACTTCGCCGTTACGGCCTTGATAGATGTTGTTCTTGAACACGCCGATCGACGGATCGCCCCCCACACCGAAGTCGTTGGTGACGATGCCGCGCACCGACAACGTGTCGATGAAGCTGTCGTGCGAATCGCCGGTGACGCCCGGCGTGAATTTCACGAGATCCTTGATGTCGTCGAGGTTCGTCTGCTGCACGAACGTTCCGGTGAATGCCGATACGGCGAGCGGAACCTCCTGGATCGACTCCGCCCGCCGCTGGGCGGTGACGGTGATTTCCTCGACTTCCTCGGCGGCGAATGCGGCGCCGGCAGTCAGCGCCGTAATGACTGCCACGGAATGGGTCAGCATCCCTGTCTTCGACAGTTTGAATTTCACGAGATCCCCTTGCGTCGCTTCGATTTGGTATCGACTTCGCGTGCCCCACTCTGTCGTCTCGTCGGCGCTGTCGTCCGATCGGCGGCGAGTTGTTTTCTTGCACGCGTTCGCAAACGTAAACCGGTTCGCAAGACCGCGCAAGGAACGTATCGGGTCAGACCATTTTCGCGCCGTGCAGTACCGCGATCATCGGCGCGAGTTGGGTCGCATAGCGACGCCAGCGCCCAATCGAGGTTCGATACGGACCTTCGCGCACCTGAATGGCGCTCGCCGTCGTCACCGGTGCGGTATTGCGCCGAAAGTCGGCGCACCCCGTTTCCCACGGCAACTCGAGATGAGCGATCAACCGCCGCGCCGCCGTCTCGACGTCGGCGACCAAGTCTTCATAAGCGATGTCGAAGACGCGCCCCGGCAAGACCGTGCGCCAGTGGTCCATCAAACGCCGATAGCGAACGTAGTGCCGCGCCATCTCGCCCTGCTCGTACGAATGCGGATACGCGTCGGCGAATAGCTGCTTGTAGATCGCGAAGCAGCTATCGAGCGGATCGCGCGTGACGTGGATGATGTGCGCGTTCGGCAACGCCCGCGCGATCAGCGCGACGTGCAGATAGTTCAACGGCAACTTGTCGACGAAGCGCGGCCGAGCACCGCGCAGATGCGCCGTGGTACGGACGTACATTTCACCGAGCGCCTTCGCATCGATGTTGGCGGACGCGCGCGTCACGGCAATTCGATCCGCATTCGCGGCGCCGACGAGCCGACGCACCGCGACACCGAACTGCGGCAGTTCGCCGGCGGAATTCACCATCGAATGCGCGCTGACGATACGTTCGACCAGTGTCGTGCCGGTGCGCGGCTGGCCGACCACGAAGATCGGCGCCGCCTCTGCGCAGCCGGGTCGATCCGCCGCGCACCACTGCTGCGAGAAGGTCTCGGCGATCGCCGCGTAATGGGCCTCCTGCGCGGCTTCGGCGTACGCAAGCGTCGACCGCTTCGCGTGCGCGCCGCGTTCGAACGCCGCGAACGCCGCATCCCATTCCTCGAGATCCTCGTACTCCTTGCCGGCCGCATACTCGAGGAACGCGACGGCATCGGGCCGAGTCGAAACGCGTTGCGCCAACTCTTCCATCTGACGGATGTGTCGAGGCGACGCGGCACGACGCGCGTTCGCGAGCATCCAATGCGCACGTGGGCTCTCCGGGTCCGCGACCAGGGCCGCATCCAGCACCCGCCCGGCGCGTTCGATCTCGCCGAGCGCGACGAGGTTACTCGCGAGATTCGTCTGGAAGTGCGCGACGTTCGGTCGTGCCGCCGTCGCCCGTTCGAACCACACGCGCGCCGCCGCATGATCGCCATGCAAGGTCAACGCGCCGCCGATCGCGTCCTGCACGATCGGATCATTGCTGCCGAGTGCGAGGGCGCGCTGCAACGCGGTTTCTGCGTGCGCATGTCGGCCCGCGAGAAACGCCGAGCGTGCGAGCTGTGCCCACGCGGCGACGTGGTCGCTCTGCAGCCGCGTCACCGACGCGAACGCGCTGATCGCGGTCTTCGAGTCATTGCGTTCGATCGCCACGAGTCCGACGAGAAAGTGCCCCGGCACGCACCTCGAATCGGCCGTCAGCACGTCGCGGCAGGCGCGTTCGGCACTGCCGAAGTCGCGCCGCGTCAGGGCGGCATACCCGTCGCGCAGCCGCTGGGCGACGTCGATCGACACACCTACCGCCGCGACCGGGTCAAGCCAGGAATTCCTGCGCGCCGACGTCGATCGCGTGGCGCGCGTGGCGCTGTGCCATCGCGATGAACATCGCGTCGCCGCGCTGCGTGCGCTGCACCAGCATCGAGGCGATGACCGTGACGCTGAAGCCCGCGAACGCACCGCGGCGATAGTCGTCCCAACACGCACGCCACGGATAGTCGTCGATGCCGCGCGCACGCAGCGCCGTGTGATACGCCTGCACGATGTCGCGCTCGCAGCGCCGCCGTTCGTCCGGCAGCAGCCCTGCGCCGAGAAAGTACGCGACGTCGCCGAGCGGCCGGCCGAGTGTGATGCTCTGCCAATCGACGACGGACACCCGCGGCGGCGTCGCTCGGGCGTCGATCAGCAAATTGTCGAGCCGGTAGTCGATGTGAATCAGCGAGAACGGCGCCGGCAGCCCGCCGAACGGTTCGCCGGACGAATCGCCGACGGCGGCGATGATCGCCCGCTCGTCGGCGGCGAGCGCCCCACCGTAGCGGTCGAAAAATCCGGATAGGTGCGATCGATACAGCTCGCGCAGACTGTCCGCGGCCGCCGCAGCGGGCTCGCCGAGCCAATCGATGCCGCGCAGCGACGCGTCACACCAACTGGGTGCGTGCAATCCGACCAACTCGAGCACCGCGGCGCGCGCGACGTCGGCCGTGCAGCCGAGCAATTGATCGCCCTGCCGCGCCGGCGCGAGGTCTTCGAGCAGCAGCGCGAACTGCGGCCCTTCGCCGACGATCTCCGCGTAGTAGCAGCGCGGCGTCGAAATCGCGACGCGCCGCTGCAGGTGCCGATAGAACGACACCTCCTTGACGTAGTTCTTCAGCATCACGCCGGTCGCGCGGCTGACCGGATCGTCGGATGGGAACTTACCCACCAACGTGCGCGGCACGGTCGGATCGTTGGTATCGAGATCGAGCGTCAAGCGGATGCACTTGCCGATCTGGCCGGTGCCGATCTGCGCGGTATCGAATCCGCGCACGTTCGCGTCGCGATGACCGGCGTCGCGCAACACGCCGGTGAGCCACGACGCCGTGATCGATTCCGCAGTCGGAATATCGGCCATGGCGTCGTGCGTCGGATCGCCGCTACTGGTACTTCTTCAGTTCGGCGCGGCCGACGACGAGGTGGTGCACCTCGTCCGGACCGTCGGCGATACGCAGCGTGCGCTGGCCGGTGTACATGTCGGCGAGCGGCGTCCATTGCGATACGCCGGTCGCGCCGTGCATTTGGATGGCTTGGTCGATGATCTGGCACACACGCTCCGGCACCATCGCCTTCACCATGTGCACCCAGATCCGCGCTTCTTGGTTGCCGAGCACGTCCATCGCACGGGCCGCCTTCAGCACCATCAAGCGCATCGCTTCGATCTCGATGCGCGCGCGCGACACGATCTCGAGGTTCTTGCCGAGCTGGATGATCGGCTTGCCGAACGCTTCGCGCGTCATCGTGCGGCGGATCATCAGATCGAGCGCGCGCTCGGCCTGACCGATCGAACGCATGCAGTGGTGGATGCGGCCCGGGCCGAGACGGACCTGCGAGATCTCGAAGCCGCGACCTTCGCCGAGCAGGATGTTCTCCTTCGGTACGCGCACGTTGTCGAGCTTGATGTGCATGTGGCCGTGCGGCGCGTCGTCGTGGCCGAACACTTTCATCGGGCCGAGGATCTTCAGGCCGGGCGTGTCCATCGGTACCAGAATCTGCGACTGCTGCCGGTGCCGCGGTGCGTTCGGGCTCGTCTTCACCATGCAGATCATGATCTTGCAGCGCGGATCGCCGGCGCCGGAGATGTAGTACTTCTCGCCGTTGATCACCCACTCGTCGCCGACCAGCTCGGCGCGCGTGCCGATGTTCTGCGCGTCGGACGACGCGAGGTGCGGCTCCGTCATGCCGAAGCACGAACGGATCTCGCCGTTCAGCAGCGGTTTCAGCCACTTCTCCTTTTGTTCCGGCGTGCCGACGCGCTCGAGCACTTCCATGTTGCCGGTGTCGGGCGCACTGCAGTTCAAGCATTCCGACGCGAGCGGCTGACGACCGAGCTCGGCCGCGATGAACGCGTAATCGAGGTTCTTCAGGCCTTCGCCGGTCTCGGCGTCCGGCAGGAAGAAGTTCCACAGCCCCTGCTTCTTCGCCTTCGCCTTCGCTTTGTCGAGCAATTCGAGCTGACCGGGCGCCCAGCTCCAGCGGTCTTTGCGGTTCTCGCCGAGGCGGTAGAACTCGTCGGCAATCGGCGCGACCTCTTCGGCGACGAACTTCTTCACCGCCGCGAGCAACGGCATCGCTTCTTCGGACATCGTGAGATTGTTCAGGTCCGCGTCGACGCCGGACTTCATCTTCGCTTCCGCCATGTCTCCTCCCGCTGTTGATCGTTCGATCGGATCGAGCGGGCAAGCTTAAAGCGGTCAGCCGGCCAGTTGAAGCGCGCGTTCGCTACGAACCTCGCGCGTCGGCAACTCGCGCAGATCGACCTTCGCGCGCCATTCCTCGAA
>DASRZO010000192.1:0-3985 GCA_035686405.1 Pseudomonadales bacterium
TGTTCAAGAGTAGTTGGCGAAGTATTTTCTGTCGTGCGAACGCATTCGCGCTTGCATTTTGACTGGAGGCCACGGCGCGGATCGGCTTGCGTCGCTGAAATGTCGCCGCGCCTCGACATGCTCCGCGTGACGCGTCCGGAACCGCTCCTTCAGAAATGCGTTGCGGGCGGGTGTCGACGGCATTGCGTGCCGATGCGCGACGGCGACGACCCGTCGCGCGCGTAACCCAAGATCAATGCGGTGACGAAAGAGATCCTACATCGAATGGGTCGGCTGAAGAATATAAACACTATAGACATAGTAGTAATTGTCGCGTAGAAAACTCCGGCCGACAGAATTGCTCGAGAACTGGATTGTCCAACGACCACACTCGACACCGTAGCCAACCTCGATCGTTGCAACCGGCGCGACTCCGGGCGCTGCCTGCCGACGTGCCGCCGGTCATTTACCTTGCGCGAACGAGGCGCGTCGTCCAACGAACGAAGCGACAGATCGGAAGCGAACTGCCGCGCCGTTTGCGTGTCCTATCAATGCACGGTCACCAGTCCAACCGGGCAACAGATTCAGCCGCGAGCGCGCTTCTTCCACTGATGGCGCGCGCGCCGTTCCCACCTGGGCGTTCGCATCACTAGGAGCCAGAATCGCATGCGTCCGCAGCGCCAAGAGTTCGACCCAGTCGCGTCGGTCGAAGAAGAGCACGTATCCGCGGTCGACGGTTTCGAATTCGGCTGGCATACCGTCAGCTGGGCGCTGACGAACGTCAGCCTCGGTCGCACGGTGGTGTCGGTCGAGTCGGATCCGACGAATCCGGGGCACGAACGGCCGCGTATCGGCGACACGGCTCTCTACGTCCGTTCGCACGTGACGCGCAGTTCGAGCGAAGCGAACGGCGCGATCGATTCGATACCCACGCTCGGCCATCGCGTGTGGGCGCGATGGCTGCAAGGCGATGCGATCATCGCCGGTCCCAACTTACCGACGGTGCGCGCGGCGCGGCTCGACGAAGGCGTGTTCGATCCGGCGAGGTCGACCGCGGTGAAATCGGTGAAGGTGACGATTCTCGAGCGGCCCGGCGAAGCGTGGCCCGATTGCGCCGCAAGGCGCGGCGGTGCGAGCAGCGACGGATCATCCGTGGAATTCAGATTGCGCGCGACGCCGGACGTGTTCGACGGCCTCGCCGATGGTTTCGCCGACACTGCGTTTACAGCTCAGGTCGCGCTGAAGGGATGGCGCCGCCGCGGTCCGTCGGAACTCTACGTCTGCGACACCCAGCCGGCGGAGCTGTCGATGCTCGTCACCGAACGCCGGGTTCCCAACGATCCATTAGAGGTGCGACCGATGCAGGCCGTCGCGCTCGACGCGTTGAGCCGGTCGGTCGCGACGATGCGCGTCGGCCTGTTCGTCCTCGGCGGCGTCACGACAGTGCTCGCGATCAAGCTGCTGACGTGACGCCGGGTGAGGGCTACCAGTTGCACGCCGCCGGCGGCAATTCGTTGCTGAGCTCGTTGCCGTAGCCGTCGGTCTGCCGCTCGTAGCAGTTGCCGTTCGCATCTCGGAACAAGCGGCGACCTTGCCCGGGCGAAGTGTTCGGCGGCGTCTGTTGCGAATTGTCGTAGTACGCCGTCGGACGCGAGCCTTGGAACATGTTGGTCAACAACGCGCCGAGGATCACGCCGCCGGCCAGGTACGCCGGCCATTCCGTTTTGTTGTTGTTGTTCTTGTGCGGCGCCGGGTAGTAGCCATAGTAGGGCTTCGGCGGCAGTGCCGGATGGTACGGCGGCGGCGCCGGATGGTACGGCGGCGGGCCGGGATGATAGGGCGGCCGGTCACCGTGATTCGGACCGTGGCCGCCGCCGTTGTTCCCATGCCAATCGTCGGCGAACGCAGGGTTGATGACGAGCAGCGACACGGTCAGTGCAACGGTCAACAGGCGGTTCATGTGCAGGACTCCGATCAAGGTGGTGCCATTGTCGCGGCGGCATCCTGAACGAGTTCTGAACCTACGAGGGAATTGCCCCGGGTCGTCCAACGGCGTGACAGAGGCGTACGGGCGTGCGCTGTTGTCGGACAACGCGCGCGGACTGCCCGCGCGATTTGACGAGCGTCACATTTCGCATCCCGTTGCGTTCAGCGCGCATTCACGCAGGCGGCGTCAACCTAATCCCCACAGCCGCGTTGTATGCAGCGTGGTCAGTTCGGAAACAACAACCGAGGAAACGTTCATGAAGACTCTGGAGTTTGCGGTGGTACTGGTGCTGGGTTCGGCTGCGGCCTTGCCCGCGTTTGCCGACAGCGCGACGGCGCAAACCGTGGAAACGCAGCGCGACGTCAACCAACAGCAGCGCATCGAAAACGGTCTGCAGTCGGGGCAACTGACGTCGCACGAAGCCGGGCGCTTGGAGCAAGAAGAGACGCACGTCGATCAAATGGAAGCGCACGCGGCGGCGGACGGTAAGGTCACGCCGGCGGAAGCGGCGCGCATCAACGCGGCGCAGAACAAAGTCAGCGACGGCATCTACAAGCAGAAGCACGATGCGCAGGTCGGCAATCCGACCTCGGCGTCGTCGCAACACATGCAGCAAAACGTGCAGCGCAACGTCAACCAAGAGAAGCGCGTCAACCAAGGCGTGAAGTCGGGTCAGTTGACGACGCGTGAGACCGGTCGCCTGGAGCACGGCCAAGCGAAGGTCGCGCACAGCGAAGCGAACGCGGCTGCGTACGGCGGCGTGTCGCACGCGGAATCGGCGCACACGAATCGTGTCGCCAACCGTCAGAGCAACCACATCTACAACCAGAAGCACGACACGCAGACGCAAGGCCAAAGCGCACCCGCGAACTAACGGATCGGTTCGTTCGGCCCGCCGGGTAGGCGGCCACGCTCCTAGTCGAGCACCGAGTCGAGCGCGCCAGTACGGCCGCTCGACTCTTTCGTTTAGACGCCGGCGTTTCGGAAAGCCCGCGGTACATATCGGGCCGGAACTTCGGCTCCGGATCCTCGCCCTAGAAATTCAGGTCGGCGGCGCCGGTGGCGCGCTGCAATTCGATCAATGCGGTCGCGACCTCGGCGAGCGCGTCCTGATACGCTTGTTGGACGTCGTTCGCGGCGCGTTGGGCGGAGAGCAGTTCGAGCAACGTGCTGCCGCCGCGCTGATAGCTGTAGCGCTTCGCCTCGAGCACGGCGTTCGCCGACGCGAGCACGTCGCTCTTGAACGCCGCGGCGCGCTGCAACGCCGACCGATATTGCGAGTCGGCCGTGCGGACCTCGACCTCGACTTTCGTTTGCGCCGCCGCGAATTGCGCTTTCGCTTGCTCGACTTGCGCGCGCGCGATCGCGACGTCGTTCTGGCCGCGGTCGAACAACGGCAGTGTCATCGTCACGGTGACGCCGAGCTGGTGGAAACTTGGCGTCGGGTCGACCGGATGGTCTGCGGCGACCGGTCCGTTGTAGCCGTACGTCACGCCGAGGTCGACGTCGGGCACGACCTTCGAACGCGCGAGATCGACGCTGCTCGATGCGGCCGCTTCGGCGTGGCGCAGCGCGAGCAAATCCGGCCGCTGATCCAGTGCGCGACTGATCAGGTTCGTTAGATCGTATGTCGCCGGCGGCTGCTCCAGCCGTCCCTCCGCGGCGACGAGGCGATCGTTGCGCGGCCCGAGGAACGTCGCCAGCGCCAACTGCGCGCGCGCCGCGGCGTCTTCCGCCTTCACCAATTCGTCGCGGAATTCGAATTCCTCGAGCCGCGTTTGCGTCAGATCGACTTCGCTGATGCCGCCCGCGCGATAGCGAATCTCCTGCGCGCGCCGCAGGTCGGCGAGATAGCCGGCCGCGACACGTTGCTGTTCCACGGTCGCCTTCGTCGCGAGCGCGAGTACGAACGCTTCCGACGCGTCGGCCTTCAGATTGCGCAGGAAGTCCTCGAGATTCGCCGCTGTCGCTTGCAGCGTTTGATCGGCGACGCGGATGCGCCACGTGCGCTTACCGCCG
>DASRZO010000193.1:0-29202 GCA_035686405.1 Pseudomonadales bacterium
GCGCGGAAGAAGCGGTCGCGCAGCGGCGCGTCCGGTTCGATCGCCGGTCCCGTCTTGCACCAGCGCTCGGCCAGCTGACTCGGCGCTTCGTCCATCACGCGGCGGTGCTTCATGCCTTGATTCAGGCGCTCGACCTGCAGCGCGAGGCGGTCCTTTTGGAATTCGGTCGGCGTTTCGAGCCCCGCGGCGATTTCCATTTCGATCGCGAGCCGCTGCCGCGCGCGCAGCGTGCCGGCACCGGCGGCTTTCATCGCTGCCGCGTCGCCGCGCAGGAGTGCCTTCACGCGCTCTGTGAACGCGCCCGCGCGGTCGCGGTCGAGGCCCGCGATGTCGTCGAGGCGCGTTTCGATGGCAGCGGCATCGGCGCCGCCGGCCAATTCGGTTTCGAGTTCGGCGAGCGCGACGTCGACGTCGTACAGCCGATCGATGCCGCGCATCACCGCGTCGTGTTGGGCCTGTCGCAAGTGCATGCGGTAACCGCGCTCGATTTCACGGAAACGCTGCTCGAGCCGCCGCGCCGCGTCGCGCGGTAGATCGCCGATCGCTTCGAAGCGCGCGGTGAATTCGCCGAGCACCGCCGCGTCGGCGTCGTGGCCCGACGCGTGTTCGAGCGCGCGCGCGAACTCCGCCACGACCTGTTCGGCCTTCGCGAGTTGCGACTCGGCGACCTGACGCTGTTCGGTGCGCGCGGCGTCGCGCTGGCCGAACACCACGTCGCAGATCGCGCGAAACTCTTTCCACAGCTTTTGATCGATGCGCCGCGGCACGATGCCGACCGTGCGCCAGCGTTGCTGCAGCGTTTTGATCTTGTCGATCGCTTGGCGCGGATCGCCGCCGGCGTTTTGCACCGCCATCGCCTCATCGACGAGCGCTTGTTTCGCGGCCGCGTTGCGGTCCCATTCGACTTTGAGCTTCGCGTGCAGCCGCGCGGTCAACGCGTCGAATTGCGCTTCGAGCTTGCGTCCCGGCGAGCGATCGACCGGGTGGAATTTGCGCCACTCTTCGCGCGCCGTGTAGAGGATGCGTTCGGCGGCGCGCCAGTCCGCGTGCTCCCAATGCATGCCGTCGAGATAGCCTTCGAGATCGGTGCAGATCTTGCGGCGCTGCTCGAGATTGAACTTGCGCGTCGCCGCTTGCGCGTCGAAGAACTCGCGGCACGGTTTGAACGCCGCTTCGGCCGCGTGGTTGAAGCGGTCGAACAAGCGCCGGTCGTTGTGATTCGTCACCGGGCCCAAGTTGTTCCATGCTTGCCGCAGTTCGCGAATGCGTTCGGCCTGGACGGCGGGTTCGAGCGGCTCGTTCGCGAGCTTCTCCATCTCGGCGGTGAATTCTTCGCGCTTCGGATGCGTCGCGTACGTGCGCCAATCCTTCAGTTCCTGCACGCGCACCGACAACGCCACGAAGTCGCCTTGAATGCGTTTCGCGGTGCCGGACGGCAAGCTGTGTAGCAGGCGTTTGCCTTCGCCTTCGAGACCGGCGGCGCTGGCGAGATTGCCGGCTTCGATTTGCGTTTCCAGGCGCGCGATCAGTTCGTGCAAGCGCGCGACCAGTTGTTCGTGCAAGGCGTGACACGCGGCGTCGTAGTCGGCGAGGCGTTTGCGCGCGTCCTCTGCCGCGGCCAAGCGCGCGGGTCGCGCCAGGTCGGCCGGCCAACCGATTCGATCGAGGGTGCGGCCGAGCCGGTCGCCGGCTTGCCGTGCTCGGCGCTGTTCGTTCCACAGGGCCTCGAATTCTTCCGGCGTGTCGGCGTGCGGCGCGGTCGCCGGCACGCCGGCTTCGGCTTGCGCCAGTTCGCCAACGTGGGCGCTGAGGCGCGTGGCGGCTTCGTGCAGCAGCGACAAGCCGTGTGTCACCGTGTGGAAGCGCGCGGCGAGGTGTTCGGGCGGTGGGCGGTGATCGGCGGCGGCGAGCCATTGGTCTTGGTGCGCGCGACTCTCGCGATGAATGGCGTCGATTTCGGCGAAGCCGTCGCGCTCGCCGCGGCGAACGGCGTCGAGCAGCCGGTCGAGGTTGTCGAGTGCGTCGGTGAATGCCGAGTCGTCGTGCGGCGTTGCGTCGAGCGCACGCGCAGCCGGTTCGGACGGGTGCGCGGCGGCATCCGTCGGGCGCGCCGCGGAGTTGCTCGCCGACGCGGTGCTCGGCACGACGACGATCGGCGCCGCCGCCGCAGCGAGCGCGTCGAGGCGTTCGATCTGCGCGGCGTAACGTGTCGCCAACGCGTCGATCGAATCGGCCGACGCACCGTGACTGACTAACAGAATCGCTGCGGCGCGATGGCGCTCCGCGTTCACCGTCCAGTCGTGCTTCACTACACCGAGACGCGCGGTGAAGAGCGGGTCGGTGTCCGGTTTCAGCGTTTCGACGGTTTGCAACAATTCCGCCGCGCGCCGCTGCGCCTTGTCGTGCTCGGCGCGGGCGTGACGAATTTCTTCGAGCCGGCTGCGGGCGAGGCGGTTGACGTTTTTGTCCTTGTCGCGCGACACGTGCTCGAGTTCGACGAGCGACGATTCCTTCATCAGCTTGTCGGCGACCGCGACGCGCACCTTCGGGCTGCGCGCTTCGACGGCGAGGCGAATGAGTTCGTGGTCGTATGCGACGTCGCCGATCAGACGGGAGACTTGATCGACGTCGCGCGCGAGGCGAATCGCCGCGCAACGGACGTCCGGGTTCTGCAGCAGTTCGCCGGAGTCGACGTCGCGCGCGATCGCTTCGGCGGCGGCGCGCACGATCTCCGGGTTCGGGTCGTTCAGGAATCGTTCGAGGCGACGCCCCTCGTGCAGTTTCGACAATGCGGCGCGGCGGACGCCGAGATCGGCGTCGGAGCCTACGAGTTCCGCGAAGTCGTCCTGGAAGTTCTTGGCTTCCTCGTCGCTGATGGCGAGCACCGCGGCACGCCGAACTTGCGGATCGGGATCATCGAAGCGCGCTCGACTCTTGAATAGTCTCGACAACATGGCGCAGCTGCCTCGACGCGCTCGGCCGGCGGCCCGTGTCGGGCACGCGGCTGCCGCCGTACGCGTTCACAGTTTTGCGTGAGTTCCATCGCACAGCGGAACGCCTGCGGTGTGCTTGCACCCGCAGAAATACACCGTGCGATCCTTTTCGGCCTGGTACATGACCGGGGTGAATGCCGTGTCCTTGTGGGATCCGTCGCAGAACGGTTGGTTGGCACTCTTGCCGCATGCGCACCAGAAGTACTTCTTGCCGACCTTGACTTCGACAGGATACGGCGCCTTTTGTGCGATTCGGGGTTCCGCCATCGTTGCTCCTCCGTTCGGGTTACGAGACGCCGCTCACTCGAACGTGCGCGGCTGCCACCAAGGAAAGAACTCGGGCATGTCCTTCGACACTTTGCCGGGGAATTTCGCCGGCCGCTTTTCGAGGAACGCTTCGACGCCTTCCTTCGAATCCGGCGAGCGTCCGGTGTAGTACACGCCGCGCGAATCGAGCTTGTGCGCTTCCATCGGGTGATCGGCCCCGAGCATGCGCCACATCATGTGACGGATCAGCGTCACCGAGATCGCGGACGTGTTGTCGGCGATCTCGCGCGCGATCGTACGCGCCGCCGGGATCAACTGGTCTTTCGGATGCACGCTGCGCACCAAGCGGCCGGCGAGTGCTTCCTCGGCCGGGAACACGCGACCCGAATACGCCCATTCGAGCGCCTGACCGATGCCGACGATGCGCGGCAGAAACCAACTCGACGCCGCTTCCGGCACGATGCCGCGACGCGCGAACACGAAGCCGAATCGCGCAACGTCGGCGGCGAGACGGATGTCCATCGCGCACGTCATGGTCACGCCGATGCCGACCGCCGGACCGTTGATCGCGGCGATCACCGGCTTCTTGCTTTCGAAGATGCGCAGCGTCAGCAGACCGCCGCCGTCGCGGTTGAGGCCTTTCGCGCGATCGGGCCGAGCATCGGAGTTGAACGTCGCGCCGCCGGCGCCGAGATCGGCGCCCGCGCAGAACGCGCGACCGGCGCCGGTCACGATCACCGCGCGGATCGAATCGTCCGCGTCGGAGCGATCGAACGCGTCGATCATCTCCGTCATCATCGTCACGGTGAACGCGTTGAGCTTCTCGGGGCGGTTCAACGTGATGGTCAGTACGCCGTCGTCGACGTCGTACAGAATTTCGGAATAGCTCATTGCGTGCGGGCCTGGCGTCGGGCGGGCTATGTTGCCTCGACTGTTCGACCTTTTCCAAGTGCGGTCGGACAGTTCCGCGCAGGGTCCGACGGCACCGACACGCGGCAGATGCGCGCGCATCGACCACGCGACGGCTGCGATCGCGCGTCCGTGTGTTGCCTTGTCAGCCCGCCGACGCGCGTCATACCATTTCGCGTTTTTTGCGCCGGCCCGGCCGGACGTCTTGGGGGATTTGCTGCATGGATCTGAGGCTGCGCGAAGCCGATCTCGCGTTCCAGTCCGACGTGCGCGCGTTCATCGACCGGCATTGGCCGGAGTCGCTGCGCGACGACGCGATGTCGCTCGAGTTTTCCGGCGAGATGACGCCGGCGCAGCGGCGCTGGTTCGACGCGCTGGCCGCACAGGGTTGGTCGGTGCCGAGCTGGCCCGTCGAATTCGGCGGCACCGGTTGGTCGCCGACGCAGCACTACATCTGGGATCGCGAGACCGCGCGCGCGAATTGCCCGCCGATGAGTCCGTTCGGCGCGCGGATGCTCGCGCCGGTCATCTATACGTGGGGCACGAAGGCGCAGCAAGAACGGTTCCTCCCGGCGATCCGCGAGTCGCGCATCACGTGGTGCCAGGGCTATTCGGAACCGGGTGCCGGCTCCGATCTCGCGAGTCTGTCGACCCGCGCGGTGCGCGACGGCGACTACTACATCGTCAACGGTGCGAAGACTTGGACCAGCGGCGCGCATCGCGCCGACTGGATGTTCTGCCTCGTGCGCACCGATCCGCGCGCGACGAAGAAACAGAACGGGATCAGTTTCCTGCTCTTCGACATGAAGACGCCGGGCGTCGAAGTGCATCCGATCATCACGCTCGGCGATCAACACGCGGTGAACTCGGTGACGTTGACCGACGTGCGCGTGCCGGTCGATCAGCGCATCGGCAACGAAAACGAAGGTTGGACCTATGCGAAGGGCCTGCTGACGCACGAACGCACCGGCATCGCCGGGGTCGCGCGCTCGCAGATGGACCTGGCGCGCTTGCAGCGCGTCGCGACGGAAACGCTGCGCGACGGCGCGCGGTTGATCGACGACCCGTCGTTCAAGACGAAGATCGATTCGGTCGCGATCGAGTTGATGGCGCTCGAGATCACGGAATTGCGCACGCTCGCGAGCGTGGAGCAGGGCGGCGCGCCGGGACCGGAGTCGTCGATCCTGAAGATTCGCGGAACGGAAATTCAGCAGCGCCTCGCGGATCTCACGGTCGAGGCATACGGCTACTATGGCGTGCCGTATCCGCAGCAGATGCTGATCGACAACGAAGGGCCGATCGGACCGGAGCTCGCCGTCGTTGCGTTGAAGGAGATGCTGTTCGGCCGCGCGGCGAGCATCTATGGCGGCTCGAACGAGATTCAGAAGAACATCATTGCGAAAGCGGTACTTGGACTAGGGGGTTAGGGCTCGTGGATTTTTCTTTTTCCGAAGAACAGACGTTGCTGAAAGACAGCGTCGAGCGATTCATCCAGAACGACTACGCGTTCGACGCGCGGCAGAAGCTGGTGAAGACCGACACGGGTTTCAGCCCGGCGAATTGGAAGACGTACGCGGAACTCGGTTGGCTCGGCGTGCCGTTCGCGGAAGCCGACGGCGGTTTCGGCGGCGGGCCGATCGAGACGATGTTGATCATGGAGCAGTTCGGGCGCGGGCTCGTGCTCGAGCCGTTCGTGCCGACCGTCGTCCTCGCCGGCGGCATGCTGCGCCTCGCCGGCAATCGCGCACAGAAAGAGAAATACCTCTCGCGCATCGTCGACGGTACGCTGCAGGGCGCGTTCGCGTTCGCCGAACCGCAGGGGCGTTTCAACCTCGCCGACTTGACGACGACGGCGACGAAGACCGACTCGGGATACGTGCTGAACGGTTACAAAGCGGTCGTGATCAACGGCCCCTCGGCGGATCTGTTGGTGGTGTCGGCGCGGACGTCCGGTCAGCAGCGCGCGCGCAGCGGTATCACGCTGTTCCTCGTCGATCGCAACGCGCCGGGCCTGTCGCGGCGCGACTATCCGACGGTCGACGCGCTGCGCGCCTCCGAAGTACGGCTCGACGACGTCGCGGTGCCGAAGTCGGCGGTGCTCGGCAAGGTCGGCAAGGGGCTCGACGTCATCGAGCAAGCGGTCGACGAAGCGACGCTCGCGATCGGCGCCGAAGCGGTCGGCTGCATGGAAGTGCTGTACAAGTCGACGGTCGAGTACTGCAAGACGCGCGTGCAGTTCGGCCAACCGATCGGCAAGTTCCAAGTCCTGCAGCACCGCATGGTCGACATGTTCATGGAGTACGAGCAGTCGAAGTCGCTGATGTTCATGGCGGCGATGCGGCTCGCCGAAGGTTACGGCCCGGAAGCGCAGAAGGCGGTGTCGGCGTTCAAGGTGCAGGTCGGCAAATCCGGCCGCTTCGTCGGCCAGCAAGCGGTGCAGCTGCACGGCGGCATGGGCATGACCGATGAACTCAACATCGGCCACTACTTCAAGCGGCTGACGATGATCGACACGATGTTCGGCAACGTCGATCACCACTTGAAGCGGTTCGGCGCGCTGTAACGCGCGCTTCGGCCGCAATGCTGCGCGCGGCGCGAACGCATCACGGGTGAGAGGCGGCCGGCGAGCGACCACACGGGAGCGACGACGATGAGCAGATGGGATCGCGGTAGCTCGAACAACGCGCCGGAATGGTTCTGGCAAGCCGTCGAAACGAAGGCCGAGCAGCACAAAGTCGAAGTCGACGAATGCGACGTCGCGTACCAACGCTGGCCCGGCGACGAAGGTCCCGGGCTGCTGTTCATCCACGGCATGAACGCGCACTCGCACTGGTGGGATTTCATCGCCCCTCAGTTCGCCGCTGAGTATCGCGTCGCGGCGATGGATCTCACGGGCATGGGCGACTCGGATTTCCGCTACGAATACGACTCGGCGACGTATGCCAACGAGATCGTTGGGGTGCTCGACGACTTGGGCTTCGGCAACGATTCCACCGTCGTCGCGCACAGCTTCGGCGGCTACATGGCGGTGAAAGCGACGAATCTGTATCCGGATCGCTTCGCGAACTTGGTGCTCGTCGACTCCGGCATCCGCCACCCGGACGAACCGCCGCCCGATCGTCCGTCGATGGGCGGCCGCGCGAAGCGCTACCCCGATCGCGAGACGGCGCTCGCGCGCTTCCGCCTGCAGCCGCCGCAGCCGTGCGACAACCAATACATCCTCGACTACATCGCGCGCCATTCGCTGATGCCGATGGACGGCGGTTGGGTGTGGAAGTTCGACGAGGATCTGCCGACGTCGATCAAAGGCGGCGAACGCCATGCCGACGACTTCCGCGGCATCCGCTGCAAGCTCGGGGTGATCTACGGCGAAAAGAGCGAACTCTTCTCGAAGCGCACGCTCGAATACATGCGCGAACTGGTGCCGCAGCCGTTTCCGGCGATCGGCGTCGCCGACGCACAGCACCACGTCTTCCTCGATCAGCCTGAACGTTTCGTCGCGGCGTTGCGGGACATGTTGGCGACGCTGAAGGCGTGACCGGGCGAACGTCATCGGACGGCGCGCGGATCTGCAGCGATCGGGCGGCGGCGATCGTACGAGCGCGATCGAATAACGCCTGATCGGAGAGCCTCGATCGGACGGGAGGGCACCCCGTGCGGACGGGAGGCGCACGACCGGCTTCGCCTTCGCGACGCCGCTGGGTGATACTTTCCGTTACACGCCCGGGATCTTTGGGCTTTCAGGAAGCGTTCTCCTCGTGAATTTGCCGCGTCACCTGCTTCGAACGGCGGATACGTCCGTGGCGATTCCGTGCTCGTTGCTGCGATCCGGGCGGCTGGCGCTGCTGGCGTTCGGCGTCGCCTTCGCGCTCGCGGGTTGCGACCGCGAGCAGAAGTCCGCCGCGGTGGTAACGCCGTCGAAGTCGGTCAGCGTCGTCACCGTCGACTCGCGCGTCATCGAAGGCGGGCTGATCGCGTCGGGTACGCTCATTCCGCGCGAAGACACGGCCGTTTTCTCCGACCTGAGCGGCTATCGCGTCGCGCAAGTGCTCGTCGACGAAGGGGCCTGGGTGACGGGCGGGCAACCGCTCGCGCAACTGGACGACACGCTGCTGCGCTCGCAAGTCGAACAGCAAGCGGCGCTCGCGACGCAGTTGGAAGTCCAGGCACAGCGCGCCGAAGCGGAGGCGGCGCGCGTCAAAGACCTCGACAACGCGAGCGTGTTCGCGAAGGAGCAGATCGAAGCGCGGCGCTTTGCCGCGAAGGCCGCGCGCGCGCAAGCCGATGCGCAAGCTGCCTCGGCGCGCGACCTGCGCACCCGCGAGGCGAAGATGACGATTCGCGCGCCGTACGCGGGGCTCGTCATCGAACGCAATTGCCGTGTCGGCGACATGGGCGGCGGTGGCAACCCGTGGTTCCGCATCGCCAAAGACGGCCTGATCGAACTGGCGGCGGACGTGTCCGAAACCGCGTTGCCGCGTTTGCAGGTCGGCGCCGCGGCCAAAGTGATTCTCGCCGACGGGACCGAAGTGGACGGCACGGTGCGTTTGGTCAGCCCACGCGTCGACGCCAACACGAAGTTGGGCAAAGTCCGTATCGAACTGCCGGTGACGGAATCGATCAGAGCGGGCGGCTTCGCGCGGGCACGGTTCACCGGCGTGTCGGTCGCGAGCGCGGTCGTGCCCGAAACGGCCGTGTTGTACGACGCGGACGGCGCGGCGGTGATGCTGGTCGGCAGCGACGACACGATCTCCCGCGTGCCGGTGGTGACCGGTGAGCGCGGCAGCGGCTATGTGGAACTCGTCACCGGGCCGCCGGTCGGATCGCGAGTGGTCGCCAAAGCCGCGAGCATGTTGGTGACGGGAGACAAGGTCACGCCGATTCTCGAAACCGCTGCCGCACCCGCGCCGGGCGTGAGCACGGCGCCTTCGACCCGCCAGACCGCTGCGCCAGCGGCCGTTCCGACAGCCGCTGCGCCGACGGCAGCGACGGCGGCCGTGCCGATCGCGCAGGGCGCTACCGCATCGACCGCCGCCACGGAGGCTCCGCCGGCTCGAACGTCTATGCCATCGGGTGCCGCGACGGCGATTGCTGTGCCGGCAGAGCCGGCGACGTCACCGACCGTCGAGACTGCTGCCGCGAGCTCCGATACGACCGCCGCCACCGCTGCAGCCCGCCATGAGTGACGACTCCGAGTTTCGTTTATCCGCGTGGGGCATCCGCAACCCGATCCCGGTGACGGTGCTGTTCATGGCGCTGGTCGTGATGGGCGTGTTCGCGTACTTCGAGTTGCCGATCAAGAACTTCCCGAACGTCGAGTTCCCCGCCGTCTCCGTGACCGTCACGCGCAACGGCGCGGCGCCGGCGGAGATGGAGAGCCAGATCACGCGGCCGGTCGAGAACGCGATGGCGGGCCTGCCGAACGTGCAGAACATCGTCTCGACGGTGACGCAGGGCAACTCGACGACCGTGGTCCAGTTCTACTTGGGCACCGACTTGCAGAAGGCGGTCGACGACGTCCGCACGCGGACCGATCAAGCGCGCGCCGATCTGCCGCGGGACATCGACCCGCCGCTCGTGCGGCGCCTCGAGATCGACGATCAGCCGATCCTCACCTATGCGGTTGCTGCACCGAGCATGTCGAATCAGGAGCTGTCGTGGTTCATCGACGACACGTTGAGTCGCGCGCTGCAGGCGGCGCCCGGCGTCGCGCAGGTCAGTCGCGTCGGCGGCGTCGATCGCGAAATCAACGTGCTGGTCGATCCGGATCGGCTCGCCGCACACGGCCTCACGGCCGACAACGTGAACCAGGCGCTCGCGGCGGCGAGTCTCGATGCGCCGGGCGGCCGCGTCACCGTGGGCGGCCGCGAACAAACGTTGCGCGTGCTCGGCGCGGCGGTGACGGTCGAGCAGATCCGCGAGATCTCGATCCCGACCAACGATGGACGTTCGGTGCGCCTCTCCGACGTGGCGGACGTCGGTGACGGTTCCGCCGAGGTGCGTTCGTTCGCGCTGCTGAACGGCGCGCCGGTGGTCGGCTTCCAAGTCAGCAAAGTCAAAGACGCGAGCGAGATCACGACCGAAGACGGCGTGAAGGCCGCGATCGTGAAGTTGCAGAAGGCCCACCCGGAAGTCTCGATCACGAGCATCCTGTCGAGAGTCGACCGAACCCGGGCCGGCTTCATCGCAACGTGGCATACGCTGCTCGAAGGCATGCTGCTCGCGGCCGTGGTCGTGTTCATTTTCCTGCGCGATTGGCGGTCGACGTTGATCACCGCGGTCGCGATGCCGGTGTCGTTGGTGCCGACGTTCTTCTTCATGAACCTCGTCGGCTTCAGCCTGAACATGGTGACCCTGCTCGGGCTGACGTTGGTGATCGGCATATTGGTCGACGACGCGATCGTCGAAATCGAGAACATCGAGAAGCGCGTCTACCGCGGCCTGCGACCGTACGACGCGGCGATTCAAGGCGCGGACCAGATCGCGCTCGCCGTCGTCGCGACGACGTTCGCCATCGCGGCGACGTTCTTTCCCGTCGTTTTCATGCCGGGCATTCCCGGCCAGTTCTTCCGCGAGTTCGGCGTCACGGTGACCGTCGCGGTGTTGTTCTCGTTGTTGGTCGCGCGGTTGCTGACGCCGTTGATGGCGGCGTATTTCCTCGTGCCGAAGCCGGCGAAGAAGCGCCCGGAGTTGCCGCGGTTCTATCGGCGCGCCTTGACATGGGCGTTGGATCACCGCTGGGCGTCGGTGATCTTGGCGACGATTTTGTTCTTCTGCTCGATCGCGCTCGTGGTGCCGCTGCCGAAGGGCGTTCAGCCGGAAGGCAATCCGAATTTCCTGGCCGTGGCGATCGAAGCGCCCCCCGGTTCGACCGTCAGCGACATGCGCGCGGTCGTCGCGCAAGTTCACGAGCTCTTGGCGGCGCAGCCGGAGGCGGAATCGGTGTTCGCGCAAGTCGGCGCCGGCGGCGCGAGCGGCGGCCCCGGCGGCTTCGTCTCGAACGCAGGCGTCACGAAGGGGACGGTCACGCTGATCCTGAAGGAACAACGGGAGGCGCGCGTCAGCGAGATTCGCGACCGTATTCGCCCGATGCTGCTGAAGATTCCCGATGCGCGATTGACGTTCGACAACGCCGAGTTCGGCTCCGCGGGGATCAACATCATTCTGACCAGCGAGACCGGTGAGGGGCTCGAAACGGCCGGCCTCGAACTGCAACGGCAGATGCGCACGATACCGGGCATCGTCGACGCCCGGCCGACGACGCCGCCGAGCGGGCCGGAAGTGGTCGTGCGACCGAAGCCCGACGAAGCGGCCCGCCTCGGCGTGTCCGCCGCGACCATTGCTGCGGCCGCGCGCGTCGCGACGGTCGGCGACATCGACGCCAACGTGGCCAAGTTGAACGAAGGCGAACGCCGCATTCCGATTCGCGTGCGTTTTCCGCAGGACGCGCGGGCCGACCTGTCGGTGATCAAGAACATGCGCATTCCGACTGCCGGCGGCGGTACCACGACGCTCGAAACCGTCGCCGACGTCTACTTCCAAGCGGGCCCCGCGCAGATCAGCCGCTTCGACCGCCACCGCAACCTGACGATCCGCGCCGACCTCACCGGCAACGTTCAGTTGGGCGACGCGCTGAACAAGGTCGAGGCGCTGCCGGTGTTGAAGCACCCCGCACCCGGACTCGGTCGTGCGTCGCAGGGTCAGGAACAGGCGCTGCAGGAACTGACGCTCGGTTTCGTCGTCGCATTCATCGAGGCGATCGGCCTCGTCTACATGGTGATGGTGTTGCTGTTCCGCAGCTTCTTCAAACCCGTGATCATCATGATGGCGTTGCCGACCGCGGTGGGGGGCGCGTTCCTCGCATTGCTGCTCGGCGGCTCGATGTTGGGTATCCCGTCGCTGATCGGCTTCCTGATGCTGATGGGATTGGCGGCGAAGAACTCGATTCTGCTCGTCGAGTATGCGATCGAACGCGAACGCGAGGGGTACACGCAGCGCGAAGCGCTGATCGAAGCGTGCAGCGAGCGCGCGCGTCCCATCATCATGACGAGCCTCGCGATGATGGCCGGGATGTTGCCGACGGCGTTGTCGATCGGTCAGGGGTCGGAGTTCCGCCAGCCGATGGCGATCGCCGTGATCGGCGGCCTGATCACGTCGACGATCCTATCGCTCGTGCTGGTGCCGGTGGTGTACGAGTTCGTCGACGACTTCGAGGAATGGATACTACCGCGCTTGTCGCGCTTGGCGACGCCGCGCTCGGCCGCGACCCCGGCCGGTCATGGCGAACCGCACAACGGTGCGGCGCTCGCGGCACGATCTTCCAACGGCGCCGGTGAGGCGCACTAGCCGAGTTCGAGAAACGCCCGAATGAGGCCGGCCACGCGCGGTGCATGTTCGAGGTGCACGTGGTGCGGCCCGTCGATGTATTCGACGCGCAGCGCTTTGTGATACGTCGTGCCGCGGACGATGCCGGGCCGATACCACGTGTCGCCTTGGTTCGCGACGATCAGCAAGGTCGGCGCGGACGAATTGCGCAGCAGCGCTTCGAGTTCCGCGTGGCCGAGCCGCTGCGGCGTGCTGAAGCGGATGCGCGGATCGGTGCGCCACGTGTAACCCCCGCGCACGAGTTTGTGGCCGCGCGCGACCAGCGTCGCCGCCGCGTTCCACGTCTGATCGGTCGCTTCGGTGACGCGGCGGATCATCGCGTCGAGGTCGGCGTACACCGGCGGCGCCTTCGGCCCGCCCAGCATTTGTTCGACCGCGCGACGATTCGACATCACCGATTCGAGCGCATCGCCTTCGCGGTGCGCGAAGCCGTCGATCATCACGGCGCGCAGCACGCGTTCCGGGAACATGCCGGCGAGTTCGGTCGCGACCGCCGCGCCCATCGAGTGCCCGATCACGTTGAAGCGTTGCCAGCCGAGCGCGTCGGCGATCGCGAGTGCGTCCTGCACGTCGGCCATCGACGTGTAGTGCACACCGGGTGCGCGATGCGACGAGAAGCCGTGGCCGGCGAAATCGGGTGCGATCAGGTTCAGCTCGGGCAGCAGCGGTGCGAGCGCGTCGAACGTGTTGGCGTTGTCGAGCCAGCCGTGCAGTGCGAGCGTCGGCGTGCCGTTCGGATCGCCCCATGTCTTGGCCGTTAGGCGCAGGCCGAGGACGTCGAACGACGTCTCGGCGGGACGAGCGGATTTCGGTTGAGTTGCGGCGTTCGACATCGACGGCTTCATGTTTGCAAAAGCCGCGTAGTCTATTCGGCGAAGCTCGAAACGCAATGCGGCGGACGTAAATTCGCGCGGTCGTTCGCGGATCTCCGCTGCATCGAGAGGCGCGTCGGCAGCGGGACCGAATCAGGCGCTGCAGTGCAGCGCATACACGCGCCACATCGACCAACCCGGCGCGAAATCGAACGCGGTTGCGCGCGCGAAGCCGGCGTCGACGAAGTTGCGCTCGATTTCGGTGCGCTCCACGCAGACGCGGCGACCGAAGCCGCGCGGCAACGCGGCGGAATTCTGTTCGCGTACGCGCCGGCGGCCTTCGCGACAACCATCCACCCACAACGACACGACCGCGCCGTGGCGCACCACGCGGCGCATGTCGGCGAGCGCGGCGACGCGGTCGTCGCGGTGCGCGAGATGGTGCAGGAAGCGCATGCACACGAGCGCGTCGAACGCGCCATCGCGGAACGGCAAGCCGAAGGCCGAACCGCATACCGCGCGTCGCGCCGCGTTCGGCCGCGCGTGCGCGAGCGCTTCGGCGAGCATCGACGCGCTGTTGTCGACGGCGACGATCGAACGCGCGCGGCCGTCGAGCACCGGCCAGAAACGCCCGGTGCCGCACGCGAGGTCGAGCAACGTGTCGAGCGGCGGCAGCGTCGCGAGCGCGCGGCCGACCAACATCCGTTCGCGCGCCGTCGAAATCCGGGTCCGCAGGTTCTTCTCGTGATGGCGGTGATACGCGGCGGCGCGTTCGGCGTCGTATGCGACGAGATCGGGCAAATGCACTCCGGATTGCTATGCTGCGCGCCGACTAAGCCGTCGCGACACAGGCGTGTCAAGGACGCAGCAAGAGGCGACACATGTTCACCGGAACGCAAATCGGTCAGACGCGGCTGGCGGCATGCCGAACGGTAACCTGACCGAACCCGCCCCGGACGACCCGCTGCGGCGGGCGCGCGACGTGCGCGTCGCACCGTTGTTGTGGCGCGCGGCGTGGACGGGATTCGCGATCGTGCTCGGCGCACTGGCGTCGTTCGCGCGCGGTTGGCTGCCGGCCGGTTGGCTCGACGCCGCATTCGTCGCGCTCGCGTGGATCGATCAGGGGTTGATGGTGTCGCTGCCGTTGTTCGCCGTTGCGGCGCTGACGGGTTTACTGGAGCGCAAGCGGCCGCGCTCGCGCGCGTTCGTGCGGACGGCGGTCGGCGCCTTCGCATTCGTCGCGACGGTGACCGCGGCGACGTTGTTCGCCGACCTGCGCATCCACGCGTTGTACGGCTTTCACATCAACGGCTTCGTGGTGAATTTGGTCGCGACGCCGGGCGGCATCGCGTCGCTCGAAGCGTCGAGTGCGACGTGGTGGACGGTCGCCGCGGGTCTGGCGGCGACGTTCGTCGCGATCGTCGTGCTGCTCGGCGTGTTGCAGCGGCGTTCGCGCGCGCGCCCGTTCCGCCGCACCGCGATGCGCACGGCCGTCATCGCATTGATCGCGATCGTTCTCGCCGACAAGGCGCTATACGGCTACGCCGATCTGACCGGTGACGGCGACACGCTGCGCGCGTCCGGGCTCTTCCCGTTCTATCAACCGCTGACGTATCGCTCGCTCGCGAAACGGTTCGGCGTGACGCCGGCGCCGCCGCCGATTGCGAGCCTCGAGCAACGCGGTGCGCTGAACTATCCGCGGGCGCCGATCGAGCTCGCGCCGCCGCCGGCGCCGCCGAACGTGTTGTGGCTCGCCGTCGAGTCGCTGCGGGCGGATGCGTTGTCGCCGACGACGATGCCGCGCCTGTGGGCGTTCGCCGCGGACAACCTGCGCTTCACGCGGCATTTCAGCGGCGGCAATCGCACGCGGATGGGCATGTTCACGATGTTCTACTCGCTGCACGGGCCGTATTGGTCGCACGTGCTCGACGCGCGCCGCGGCCCGGTGTTCGTCGACGTGCTGAACCGGCTCGGCTACGACGTCGACGTGTATACGAGCGCGAAGTTCTCGTATCCGGAATTCGACCGAACGATCTTCGTCGACGTGCCGGCCGAACGTCGGCACGAATACTCGGAAGACGAAGTGTTCTGGCATCGCGACGTGTACAACGTCGATGCGATCATCGCGAGCCTCGAGCAGCGCGACACGGCGAAACCGTTCATGCGCTTCCTGTTCTTCGAGAGCACGCACGCGCCGTATCAATTCCCCGATGCCGACGCGATCGCGACGCCGTACGGCGACGTGATGAACTACGCATTGATGGATCCGGCGCGCGACATCGCGCTGATCCGCAACCGCTACGTCAACGCGGCGCACTTCGTCGACAGCCAGATCGGCCGGTTGATCGATTGGCTCGACGGCGCCGGATTGCTCGCGAATACGATCGTCGTCGTCACCGGCGATCACGGCGAGGAATTGCTCGAACACGGCCATTGGGGGCACGGCTCGGCATTCGTCGACGAACAAGTGCACGTGCCGTTGGTGCTGCGAATTCCCGGACAAGGCCCGCGCGTGATCGAGACGCAGACGAGCCACCTCGACATCGTGCCGACGCTGTTGCCGGCGCTCGGCGTGACGAATCCGCCGAGCGACTACGCGCTCGGACTCGACGTGGTGCGGACGACTCCGCAGCGCGACCGGATCATCGCGTCGGAGTGGTCCGGCTTCGCGTACATCGACGGCGACGTCGTCGCGACGATTCCGTTGTCCGGCGGCTTCGACGCCGACGTGCGGCGGCGCAGCGACGGCACGCCGGTGCCGGCGCTCGCGTTCTTCCAATCGCACGCGGGCGCGCTGGCGGAGGTGATGGGCGAGCTGAGTGCGTTTCTGCTGAAGGAAACGTCGGGCAACGCGGTTTCCGCGCAGAGTGTGCCGACGCACGACGCGCCGAAGAACGACATGGCCGGCGGCCGGCACACCGCAAACGATTGATCGACGATCGCCCGGCTCGGCCGTCGAGCGTCGTTCCTCCAGTCATCGCCGGCGTCGCGCGCAATTCCGACGCCATCGCTCGTCGAGCAGCGACGCGCCGATTCGAGACCCGCCGCACCGGTTCGCTGCGGCCCATTTGACTCCGATCCGTTCGCCCGTATGATTCAGAAATGAGCCAGATTCCTGAAAATCTGTATCGCTTTGGAATGGCCGTTCCGGGCAGCCGAGGAGCGCGCGTATGAACGCAGTCGACGCAGCCGCGAACCAAGCCCGTTTCGACGCGCGCGTCGCCGCCGAGGAGCGCATCGAACCGAAGGATTGGATGCCGGAGGCATATCGCCGCAACGTCATCCGGCAGATGTCGCAGCACGCGCATTCCGAAGTGATCGGGATGCAGCCGGAAGGCAACTGGATCAGCCGCGCGCCGACGCTGCGCCGCAAAGCGATCCTGCTCGCGAAGGTGCAGGACGAAGCCGGTCACGGCCTCTATCTCTACAGCGCGACCGAGACGCTCGGTGTCACACGCGAGGAACTGGTCGACGCGCTGCACGCCGGCCGCGCGAAGTATGCGTCGATCTTCAACTATCCGTCGCTCACCTGGGCCGACGTCGGCGCGATCGGTTGGCTCGTCGACGGCGCCGCGATCGTCAATCAAATCTCGCTGCAGCGGACGTCGTACGGTCCGTACGCGCGCGCGATGGTGCGCATCTGCAAAGAAGAGAGTTTCCACATGCGGCAGGGCTACGAGATCATGATCGCGCTCGCGCACGGCAGTGCCGAGCAGCGCGCGATGGCGCAAGACGCACTGAATCGCTGGTGGTGGCCGACGTTGATGATGTTCGGTCCGCACGACGGCGAATCGGCGCATTCGGCGCAGTCGATGCAGTGGAAGCTGAAACGGCAGTCGAACGACGAGCTGCGGCAGAAGTTCGTCGATCAGACTGTGCCGCAGGCGGAATACCTCGGACTGGCGATCCCCGATCCGGATCTGCGCTGGAACGCAGCGACGAATCACTACGACTTCGGCGAAATCGACTGGGCCGAGTTCCAGCGCGTGATCGCCGGGGACGGGCCGTGCAATGCCGAACGGCTCGCGCGTCACCTTGCGGCGCACGACGACGGCGCCTGGGTGCGCGACGCGATGCGCGCGTATCGCGAGAAGCACGCGTGAACACGAGGCGCGGCGCGCGGCCGGGCGCCACGAGGCCCACGATCGTGGCGGCGGAAGATACGGAGGCCACGACATGAGCGAACCGATGCCGCTCTTCGAAGTATTCATCCGCTCCAAACGCGGCCTCGATCATCGTCACGTCGGCAGCCTGCACGCCGAAGACGCGCAGCAAGCGCTCGAATATGCGCGCGACACGTACACGCGCCGCAGCGAGGGCGTCAGCATCTGGGTCGTGCGCAGTCGCGACATCGTCGCGTCGCAGGAATCCGACAGCGCCAGTTTCTACGACCCGCAGGACGACAAGCCGTACCGGCACGCGACGTTTTACAAAGTGCCCGACGCCGTGAGCAATCTGTAGTGACGAAAGCGGTCGATGGCGACGTCTTCGCGTACGCGCTCGCGCTCGGTGACGACGCGTTGATCCACGGCCAGCGCCTCGCCGAATGGGTCAGCCGCGCGCCGACGCTCGAGGAAGAACTCGCGATCGCGAACGTCGCGCTGGACCACATCGGCCGCGCACGGTTGTTCTACGCGCGCGCGATCGAAGCCGGCGGCGACGCGCGCAGCGAAGACGATCTCGCATATCTGCGCGATGCCGACGCCTTCACCAACCTCACGATTTTCGAGTTGCCGCGCGGCGATTTCGCCGTCGCGGTCGCGCGGCAATTTCTGACCGACGCGTTCAACGTGCCGTTTCTCGCAGCGCTCGCGGGTTCGCGCGATGCCGGTCTCGCAGCGATTGCCGAGAAGGCAGTCAAGGAATCGACGTATCACCTGCGCCGCAGTCGCGACTGGGTACTGCGGTTGGGCGACGGCACGGTCGAGAGCCGCGCGCGGATGCAGCGGGCGCTGGACGCGACGTGGGCGTATTGCGCCGAACTGTTCGAACCGTTCGCGGCCGAAGAGCGTTTGCTCGCGCGTAGCGTCGCCGTCGATCGCGCCGCGCTCGAGCGCCCGTGGCGCAAGACGGTCGACGCGGTACTGCGCGACGCGACGTTGACCGTTCCGACGACACCGGCCGCCGGTTATCGCGGTCGCAGCGGCCGTCACACGTCGCACCTCGAACCGTTGCTCGCCGACATGCAGGTGCTGCAGCGCGCGCATCCGGGGCAGCAGTGGTGAGCGAACGGATCGATACCGTGACGCCGGCGCGAGCGGCGCGATTGCGCGCGCGGCGCGACGCGCGCGAACCGGACCTCTGGGCGTTGCTCGACGACGTCATGGATCCGGAAGTGCCGGTGTTGTCGCTGTGGGAACTCGGCGTGCTGCAAGACGTCGCGCGCGATGCCGACGGTGTCGTGGTCGTGATGACGCCGACGTATTCCGGTTGTCCGGCGATGGATGCGATGGAGGCGGCGGTGCGTGCGCGGTTGCACGCGGCCGGACATGCGAACGTGAGAATCGTACGGCGCTTGAGTCCGGCGTGGACCACGGACTGGCTGTCGCGCGATGCGCGGCGCGCGTTGGTCGCCTACGGCATCGCAGCGCCGGGTGCGCTCGAATGTCCGCAATGCGGCAGCACGCACGTCACGCTGATCGCGCAGTTCGGTTCGACCGCGTGCAAGGCGTTGTATCGCTGCGACAACTGCAGAGAGCCGTTCGATGTCTTCAAATCCCACTAGCGCGCAACGGTTCGTGCCGCTGACCATCGTCGAGCGGCGCGCGCTGACCGACGACGCGATCGCGGTGCGTTTCGCGATTCCGGCCGAAGCTGCGGCGGCATTCCGCTACGACCACGGCCAATACTTGACGCTGCGCGCGACGATCGACGGGGCCGAGGTGCGGCGTTCGTATTCGATCTGTTCGCCGGCGGGCGAAGTGCGGCCGATGATCGGCATACGCCGCGTCGACGGCGGCCGGTTCTCCGAATTCGCGCACCGGACGTTCGCGCCCGGAACGACCGTCGAGGTCGCGCCGCCGGCCGGCGAATTCACTGTTCCGCTCGCGCCGGACCGCGCACGCGCCTATCTTTGCATCGCCGCCGGCAGCGGCATCACGCCGATTCTGTCGATCGTAGCGACGGTGCTGGAGCGCGAGCCGCGCGCCCGAGTGACTCTGTTGTACGGCAACCGACGCACCGCGACGATGATGTTCCGCGAAGAATTGTGTCTGCTGAAGAACGCATACCTCGAGCGCTTGCAGTGGATCAACGTGATGAGCCGCGAGCGGCAGGACGCGGAGGTGTTGAACGGCCGCATCGACAATCGCAAAGGCGCGGAACTGAACGAGTGCCTGATCGACATCGGCGCCTTCGACGAGTTCTTCCTGTGCGGCCCGGAGGCGATGATCTCCGAAGTGTCGCGCGGTCTGCGCCGCGAAGGGATCGACCCCGCCCATATCCACTACGAGCTCTTTCGTGCGTCGGCGCAGGACGCGCGTGCCGCCATCGAGCGGCACGAAGCGCGCGCGCGGCAATACGGCGGCAATGTCTGCGACGTGCGGGTGCGCGTGGGCGGACGCGAAGCGGCGTTCGAGCTCGCGACCGACGGCGAGAACGTGCTCGACGCGGCGCTCGATGCCGGGCTCGACGTACCGTTCTCGTGCAAAGGCGGCGTGTGCGCGACGTGCAAAGCAAAACTCGTCGAAGGCGAAGTCGACATGGATCTGAACCATGCGCTGTCGGCACAGGAACTCGGCGAGCGCTACGTGCTGACGTGTCAGGCGCACCCGTTGACGCCGCGCGTCGTGCTCGACTACGACGCGATCTGACGATCCGCGCGTGGCGGCGACACCGGCCAAATCGATACGCCGCGACGGCGGTGCCGCCCGGGCGAGGCGCACGGCGGCGCCGCACGGCGACGTCGTCGCGACACACGTGAAGAAGCTTCTCGCGCGGCGCGCACCGAGCGCGCAGTCGTTGCTCGTGACGCTGTTCGGCGACACGGTCGCGGTGCACGGCGGCCGCGTGTGGCTCGGCAGCTTGATCGAGGTGCTCGCGGCATTCGGAATCGGCGAACGGCTGACGCGCACCTCGGTGTTTCGGTTGGTGCAGGACGATTGGCTCGCGGTCGAACGCGTCGGGCGGCGCGCGTACTACGCGTTCACCCCGCACGGCCGGCGCGAATACGAACGCACGGCGCGGCGCATCTACGCGACCGAGCGGCCGCCGTGGGACGGCGAATGGACGCTCGCAATTCCGCACGCGGTATCCGGTCCGGCGCGCGAGCGCCTGCGCGTCAGCCTCGGTTGGATCGGCTTCGGACAGCTCGCGAGCGGCGTCTTCGCGCACCCGAGCGCGGATCGCGCGGCGCTGGCCGACGTCATCGACGAACTCGAATTGAAGGGCCGGGTGTTGGTGCTCGATGCGCGGATCGACGACGTCGCTCCGCTCGCGGCGGTGGCGCACGACCGTTGGGGATTGCCGCAGCTCGCCGCGCGCTATCGCCGCTTCGCCGCCGACTTCGCGGCGTTCGAAACGCTGCCCGCACGGCAAACCGTCGCAATGGAATGCTTCGTCGTCCGCACGATGTTGATCCACCAGTACCGCCGTATCCTGCTGACCGACCCGGATCTACCCGATGCGTTGCTGCCGACGGATTGGCCCGGCCGCGACGCGGCACGGCTGACGCGCGCGCTGTACTCGCGACTGGCCGGCGTCACGGCTGCGTTCGTCGTCGAGCATTTCGTCGATGGCGACGGTCCGGTCGCGCCGGCCGACGCGGCGTTCGGCCGGCGCTTCGCCTGACGCGAGGCTCCGTCACGGCGTACGTCGTTCGAGCGACGGATGGCCCGCCGGATGGCCCGCCGGACCGAGTCGACTGCAATGGCTGGGCGATCGAGCCGCGATCTCAACGCGCCAACGTGACATCCAAGCGTTCGAGGCCGCGAAAGCGCATGCGCTGCCGCAGCGGCGGCGGACCGCGCAGTTCGATCGTCGAAAAGCGGTCGAGCAGCGCAGCGATCGCGACTTTGCCTTCGATGCGTGCGAGCGCCATACCCACGCACGCGTGGATACCGCTCGCGAACGCGAGGTGATGATTCGGCGAACGCCCGATGTCGAACGTATCCGGCTCGACGAACTGCGCCGGATCGCGGTTCGCAGCGCCGATGCACAGCGTGATCTGCGTGCCGGGCTCGACGCGCAAGCCGCCGACCGTGGTCGCCCGCGCGACTTCGCGATTGCCCAGTTGGTTCGGGCTCGCGAACCGCAGAATTTCTTCGACTGCGCCTTTGATCAGTGCCGGCTGCGCGCGCAACCGGACCGCTGCGTCCGGGTGTTCGAGCAGGCAATGCACGCCGTTGCCGATCAGATTCGTCGTGGTCTCGTGGCCGGCGTTCAACAGGAAGATGCAGTTGTGGATCAGCTCTGCGTCGTTCAACTCGCCGCGGTCGTACAAGGCCGTCAGCGTCGCCAGTACGTCGTTCGGCGAATCGGCCGGGTGCGCCCGGCGGTATGCGATCAGGCGGTGCAGGTAATCGCCGAATTCGACGACGGCGCGGTTGCCGTCGGCGTGCTGCTGCGGCGTCAACTCGGGCTCGAGCGCGCCGAGGATCGCGAGCGACCAACGGCGGAGGTTGTCGCGGTCCTCGCGCGGCACCGTCAGCAGCGTCGAGATGATCTCGACCGGTACGCGCGACGCGAAGTGTTCGATCAAGTCGACCTCGCGCCGCGCTTCGAGCTCGTCGAGCAGTGCGGCGACCACGCGCTCGAGTGCAGCGACGGTCGGTTCGATCGCGCGCGGCTTCAACGCCTCGGTCAGCGTCGCGCGCACGCGCGTGTGATAGGGCGGATCGTTGAACACGAGGCTCGTCGTGTGGTGTCGGAACAGCGGCGTGTTGCCGAACTTCGGCCCGAACAGGTTGCGCTTGTCGGAACTGACGTCGCCGTTGCGATAGACGTCGAGACAATCGTCGTAGCGCGTGAGCAGCAGTGAACCGTCGGTACCGCAGTGCACCGGATCGTGCTCGCGCAACGCCGCGTACCAGCCGAACGGGTCGTCGACGAAGCCCGCCGGCGGGCGGCGCAGATCGAAGTGTTCGACATCGGTCGCGGATGGCACTGCTCAGCCCTCCGGCACGAGCCAGTCGCACGCGGCGCGGCCGCCGTGCGCGAGCGTGCGGCCGAGATAGGCCGTTAGCGCCTCCAGTTCCGCGATGGCGTTGAACGGCGGATTCACGATCCACACGCCGGAGCCGGTCGCGCCCGGCGCGCTCGGGTCGCGCGCGTCGAGTTCGATCGCGAGCGTCTTCGGCGGGTCCAGTTTGACGAAGCGCCTACGCAGCGCGGCGACATCGTGCTTGCCGCGCAGCGGATACCAGACGAGATAGACGCCGTGGCGAAAGCGCGCGAATGCGCTGCGCAGGCCGTCGATCACTTGCGTCGGTTCGTGCGCGAGTTCGTAGGCCGGGTCGATCAACACGACACCGCGGCGCGCGCGCGGCGGCAACGCGGATTTCAGCAGTGCGTAGCCGTCGCCGCGTTCGAGCGTGACGCGCGGGTCGCGGCGCAGCGCGTCGGCGAGCGCCGTGTGGTCCGACGGATGCATTTCGGCGAGCAAAAGATGGTCGTGATCGCGCAGCAACATCGCGGCGAGCGACGCCGATCCGGGATAGCGTGCGCGCCCGGTCCGAGCGACGCACTCGAGATACGTCGCGACACAGCGCGGCGGCGGCACCGGCGCGACGGTAGCGCGCAGCGCGTCGATACCGGCGCGATGTTCGGCGCGCGGGTCGTCGTCGAGCCGATACACGCCGGCGCCGGCGTGCGTGTCGAGGTAGTCGATCGGCGCCGGTTTCGTCTTCGCGGCTTCGAGCACGGCGACGAGGACGGTGTGTTTCAGAACGTCGGCGAGGTTGCCGGCGTGATAGGCGTGGCGATAACTCAGCACGCAGCGTGTCGGGTGGTTCGAGTGTTCACTTCAGGGTACCGATCGCTCGGCGATGGGTCTACTCGACATATACTCGGCCGTCACATTGCCGCGCCATACTGGCGCATCGTTCGTCGCGACCACCGATGCAAAACACCGCCTCCTTCGTCACTGCGTTGCTCGAGCAGATCCGCACGCGCCTCGATCCGAGCGAACATGCGCTTGCCGATGCGTTCACTCGTCAGTTCTTCGCGCGCGTGGCGGCCGAAGACCTGCTCGAACGCAACGTCGACGACGCGGCCGGCATGACGATCGCGTGCCTGCGGTATTTCCAGCGGCGCGCGGCCGACGCAGCTGCCATCGATGTCGCGAATCCGCGCTTCGATCGCGACGGCTGGGCGTCGGAACACACGGTCGTGCGGATCGTGCATCCGGACATGCCGTTCATCACCGACTCGGTGCTGATGGAACTGTCGCAGCGCGGGCTCGTCACGCACCACCTGCAGAACGTCGTATTTGCCGCGGTGCGCGGCGCCGACGGCACGCTGCTGCGCATCGATCCGGGTTCGACCGATGCTCGCGCCGAGGTGTTGATCTACGCCGAGATCGACCGGATCGAGGAAGAGCGCCTGGCGCCGCTCGAAGAACGGCTCGCGGCGATCCTGAAGGACGTGCGGGTGACGGTCGCGGACTTCGAGCCGATGAAGGAGCGGCTGCGCAGCATCATCGAATCGTTGGAATCGTCGCCGCCGCCGCTGCCGTCGCCGGACGTGCGCGAGTCGATCGCGTTTCTGCGCTGGCTCGGCGAGGCGAACTTCACGTTCCTCGGTTATCGCGAGTTCGATTTCGGCGGCGGCGTGATGCGCCAGGTGCCGGACAGCGCGCTCGGCATCCTGCGCAATCGCGCGCCGGCGACCGAGCGTCGTATCGCGGATCAACCGCCCGACGCCCGCGCGTTCGTGCTGGAACGCAAGGTGCTCGCATTCTCGAAGTCCGGCACGCGCTCGCAGGTGCATCGGCCGACGTATCCGGACTACGTCGCCGTGCGGCGCTTCAACGCCGTCGGCGAAGTGATCGGCGAACGCGGCTTCCTCGGCATGTACACATCGTCGGTGTACACGGAGCGGCCCGATCAGATTCCGATCCTGCGCAAGAAGATCGGCAACATCCGCGCGCGCTCCGGACTCGATCCGAACGGCTTCGACGGCAAGATCCTGACGCACGTGCTCGCGACGTTTCCGCGCGACGAACTGTTCCAGAGCTCCGAAGACGAGTTGTTCGCGACAGCGATCGGTATCACGCAGATCCACGAACGCCGTCGCACGCGGGTGTTCTTACGGCGCAATCACTACGGCCTCTTCTACACCTGCCTCGTCTACATGCCGCGCGAGCTGTACAACACCCAGCTGCGGGTGCGCATCCAAGCGTTGCTGCGCACGACGTTCGGCGCCGAGGACGCACCGTTCGACGTGTATTACTCCGAGTCGATCCTGGTGCGGCTGCAATTCACCATTCGCGTGCCGGCCGGCAAGCGGCGCGACATCGATCTCGGCGAATTGCAAAGGGCGATCGTCGAGCTCGCGCGCGATTGGACGCAGGACCTGCGCGGCGCGCTCGTGCGCGAGCTCGGCGAGACCGACGGTCGACGGCTGGCGGAAACGTACGCGAGCGCGTTTCCCGCGAGCTATCGCGAGAACCGCACGCCGCGCGCGGCGGTCGCCGACGTCGAAGACATCGAGCGTTTGGACGCGGACCATCCGCTGACGATTCGGCTCTACCGCGGGCCGGAGCATCCGGAGCACATGTTCTTCGCGCGCATCATCCGCCTCGGCGAACCGTTGCCGTTGTCCGACGTGCTGCCGGCGCTCGAACACCTCGGCGTGCGCGCGATCGGCGAGCAACCGTATCGCGTGAACGGCGGCGCGCGGACGGTCGCGATTCACGATTTCGAGCTGTCGTTCGGGCGGCCGATCGACATCGCGGCGGCGAGCGCGCGTTTCGAAGACGCGTTCGTGTGCATTTGGAACGGCACCGCCGACGACGATTCGTTCAACCGTTTGGTGCTGCACGCCGGGCTCCGGTGGCGCGAGGTCGCGGTGCTGCGCGCGTATGCGCGCTACATGAAGCAGACGGCGTTCGGGTTCGGCCAAGAGTTCATCGCCGACACGCTGTGCAAGCACGCCGGCGTCACGGCCGGGTTGATGCGGCTCTTCGTCGAGCGGTTCGATCCGGACGGGACGGCCGACGGGCGGGCAACCGCGGTGGAGCTGCGCGCTGCGATCGATCGAGTGGAGTTGCTGAACGAGGACCGCATCCTGCGGCGCATGATCGAGCTGATCGAAGCGACGGTGCGGACGAACTATTTCCAACGCGGCGCCGATGGCGCGCCGAAACCGCAACTGGCGTTGAAGCTCGCGCCGCAGCGGCTGACGAACGTTCCGCCGCCGGTGCCGTTGTACGAGATCGTCGTGTCGTCGCCGCGCGTCGAAGGCCTGCATCTGCGCGCGGGGCCGATCGCGCGCGGCGGCCTGCGTTGGTCGGACCGCCACGAGGACTATCGCACCGAGGTGCTCGGTCTCGTGAAGGCGCAAACGGTGAAGAACGCGGTCATCGTGCCGACGGGCGCGAAGGGCGGTTTCGTGGTGCGGCGGGCGCCGGCTGCGCGCGACGCGATGCAGAGCGAAGCGATCGCGTGCTACCGGCAATTCATCGGCGGCTTGCTCGACGTGACGGACAACTTGGTCGGCGGCGCCGTCGTACCGCCGCCGCGCGTGCGCCGCTACGACGGCGACGATCCGTATCTCGTCGTCGCGGCCGACAAGGGCACCGCGACGTTCTCCGATCACGCCAACGACGTGGCTGCGGCATACGGCTTTTGGTTGGGCGACGCGTTCGCGTCGGGCGGCTCGAACGGCTACGACCACAAGAAGATCGGCATCACCGCGCGCGGCGCGTGGATCTCCGTGCAGCGTCACTTCAACGAACGCGGCGTCGATACGCAGACCGACCCCATCACGGTCCTCGGCATCGGCGACATGTCGGGCGACGTGTTCGGCAACGGTTTGCTGCGGTCGCGCTCGGTGCGGTTGGTCGCGGCGTTCAATCACATGCACGTCTTCGTCGATCCGAACCCGGATCCGCTCGTGAGCTTCGCCGAGCGGGAGCGCCTGTTCGCGCTGCCGCGGTCGGGTTGGAACGACTACGACGCGACGAAGATCTCGAGCGGCGGCGGCGTGTTCGCGCGCACGCAGAAATCGATCGCGATCACGCGCGAGATGCGCGCGCGCTTCGGCATCGAAGCGGAGAGCTGTTCGCCGGACGAGTTGATTCACGCGCTGCTCGCCGCGCCGCTCGATCTGATCTGGAACGGCGGCATCGGCACGTACGTGAAGGCATCGACCGAGTCGCACAGCGACGTCGGCGACCGCGCCAACGACGGCCTGCGCGTCGATGCGACGCAACTGCGGGCGAAGGTGTTCGGCGAGGGCGGCAACCTCGGCATGACGCAGGCGGCCCGCGTCGAGTACGCGCTCGCCGGCGGCGCGGTCAACACCGACTTCATCGACAACGCGGCCGGGGTCGACACGTCGGACCACGAGGTGAACCTGAAAATCCTGCTGAATCAGTCTGTCGCCGACGGCGACATGACGCTGAAGCAGCGCAATCAGTTGCTGGTGGAGATGACCGATGCGGTCGCCGAACTGGTATTGACCAACAATTATCGTCAGGCGCAAGCGCTGTCGATTGCGCAGCGGCACGCGCGCGATCGCCTGACCGAATACCAGCGTTTCATCGCGCGCATGGAGGCCGATCAGCGGCTCGATCGGACGCTCGAAGGCGTCGCCAGCGACGACGTGCTGAACGAGCGCGCGCAGCGCGGCGCGGCGTTGACCCGACCGGAACTGGCGGTGCTGTTGTCGTACGCGAAGACGCACATCAAGCATCATCTGATCGATTCGAACGCGCACGCCGATCCGGCGATCGCCGATTCGGTGTTCGACGAATTTCCGTCCGTCATTCGCGAACGCTACGCCGCGGCCGTCGCGAAGCATCGGCTGTACCGCGAGATCGTCGCGACCATCGTCGCGAACGACGTCGTGCACCACCTCGGCATCACGTCGTTGGCCCATTTGGCGGATTTCGTCGGCGGCGAGGCGGAGGAAATCGTGCGCGCGTACTTCGTCGCGGCGCGGTGCTTCGGTGTGCGCGAGACGTATCGCGCGGTCGAAGCGCTCGACCGCGTCGACGGCGAGACGCGGCTCGACATGCTGCTGCAGATCGTGCAGCTCGCGCGCCGGTCGACGCGTTGGTTCCTGCGGCATCGGCGCAACGCGCTCGATGTCGCCGCGTTGTCGGGCCACTTCGGTCCGAACGTCGCGCTGCTCGCCGAATGCCGTGGCGCGCTGATGGGTACGTCGGGCCGCAATCGCCGCGACGAGCAAGCGCAACGCTGGACCGCGGCCGGCGTACCGGCAGCGCTCGCCGAAACCTGCGGCAACGCGGCATCGTTGGTGACGACGCTGCCGATCGTCGATGCCGCGGAGCGGCACGGCGCGTCGGTGCGCGCCGTCGCGCACGCGTTCGCCGCGTTGAATTCGACGCTGTCGATCGACTGGCTCGCCGATCAGCTGTCGCGCGTCGTGCCGACGAGCGTGTGGCAGGCGATGGAGCGCGATTTGTTGCTCGACGATCTGATGAGCGAACACGCATTGATCGCGGGCCTGATCAGTAGCGAGAAGAGCGCAAGCGAAACGCCGCCGACCGACGACGCCGCGAACGCGGCAGCGATCGACCGCTGGCTCGAGCGGCATCCGCAATTCGCGCGCGCGTGGCGCAGTGCGATCGACAGCGCACAACGCGTGCCGGCACCCGACTTCTCGCTGCTGTCGATGACGTGTCGCAGGGCCAGCGACTTGGCGCGGTCGTTGGTGCGGGCAACGGTGCCGCTGGGCGCGGCGAAGGGGTGAGTTGTCGGAACGATCCGGCTGCCGACTAACGGCACGCGAGGCAGTTTCGGTGCGGGTCGGCCCGGGAAAAACCAGTCGAGAAACGCAACGAGGGGACGCATGAAATACCGAGATGTCGAATACCGCGTCGATCGCCACGTCGCGATCGTGACGGCCGACCGGCCGCGCTATCGCAATGCGCAGAGCCGCCGCTTGCTCGAAGAGCTGGACACCGCGTTCGCGGCGGCCGTCGACGACACGAACGTGCGCGTCATCGTGCTGGCCGGCGCCGGCGAGCACTTCTCCGGCGGGCACGATCTCGGCTCGCCCGACGAAATGGAGGACCGCAAACAGCGGCCGCTGCAAGACGGCCTACGCGGCCGCTATGCGCATTCGCGCGAACACTTCGTCGACAAGACGCTGCGTTGGCGCACGTTGCCGAAACCGACCGTCGCGGCCGTGCAGGGCTACTGCATCTTCGCCGGCTGGATGGTCGCCTCCGCGATGGACATCGTGTATGCAGCGGACGACGCGATGTTCCTCGGCGCGAACTTCCAGTACTTCTCGATCCCGTGGGACGTGCACCCGCGCCGTGCGAAGGAATTGCTCTACGAGAGCCGTTTCATCGACGCGAACGAGGCGATGGATCTCGGCCTCGTGAATCGCGTGTTCCCGCGGGCGAAACTGCTCGACGAGACGCTCGACTACGCCCACCGCATCTCCGCCAACGATCCGTTCCAGCTGCGGATGATCAAGCTCGCGGTCAACCAAATGCAGGATCAGCAGGGCTTCGCGGCACACGTCACGTCGGCGCACGCGATGCACATCTTGTCGTCGGAAGGCGAGAAGGATCCGGACTACGCGCTGAAAGTGCCCGCGGGCCGGCGCCGACCGATGGTCGAGCGCGCGTTCGAGAACTACGAGCGGGCGAAACGGAGGCCGTAGCGCGCCGCTAGCGCCCGCTTGCACTTCACGGATGC
>DASRZO010000194.1:0-2528 GCA_035686405.1 Pseudomonadales bacterium
GGCGCATCCGCACGACGACGGCGGCAAGCGTTTGATCGAACTGCTGCAGAGGCATGCGCGCGATCTCGCCGGCGTCGTTCCAATCGTGTACCTCGCAAACTACGACATGGACCTCGCGCGTCTGATGGTGGCGGGCGCCGATGTCTGGCTGAACACGCCGCTGCCGCCGTTCGAAGCATCCGGCACCAGCGGCATGAAGGCCGCGTTCAACGCCGTGCCGAATCTGTCGGTGCTCGACGGTTGGTGGATGGAGGGCTGCATCGAAGGCGTCACCGGTTGGGCGATCGGCAGCACCGCCGCCGCGGATGGCCATGCCGAATCGCTGTACGACAAGCTCGAGCACACCGTGCTGCCGCTGTACTGCGGCGACGGCGGCGATCGCAGCGGCTGGCTGCGCGTGATGAAAGGTGCCATCAGCAAGAACGCGTCGTACTTCAACAGCCATCGGATGATGCGCCGCTACGCAACCGAGGCGTATTTGCGCTGACCCGCGGGCGGGTGCATCCGTTCTGTTGTACGGCCGCGGAATCACACGGGGATTTGTCGGGATCGGTCCTGCGCTGTCTGCTTGTCGTGCTTGGAGCGGCAACGGCGACGTGCACCGGCTGCTTTACCTGTCGGACATCGCCCGAAGTCGGTCCGCGGTGACCAGCGCGATGCCTTGCGGTGAGACGTGGAATCGCGAACGGTCGAGCGCAGCGTCGTGGCCGATGTGCGTGCCGGGCGGGACGACGCAGCCTTTGTCGATCACGGCGCGACGGATACGGCACTCGGCGCCGATTCTGACTTCCGGCAGCACGACTGTTTCCTCGATCACCGACCGCTCGTCCACGTGTACCTTGCAGAAGAGCAGCGATGAACGGACCTCGGCACCCGAGATGATGCAGCCGCTCGCCACCATCGAATCACGCGCCGAGCCGCACCGGCCGGGCGCATCGAGCACGAACTTGGCGGGCGGCAGTTGTTCCTGGTAGGTCCAGATCGGCCAATCGTCGTCGTAGAGGTTGAGCGGCGGCGCGACGTGCGTGAGTTCGAGGTTCGCTTCCCAGAACGCGTCGAGCGTGCCGATGTCGCGCCAATAGTTCTGACCGCCGGCCGCGTCCTCGAACGGATAACCGAACACCCGGCCGCCTGCGATCGCCTTCGGGATGACGTCCTTGCCGAAGTCGTGCGACGACGTCGCGTCGTTGGCGTCGGCGCGCAACGCCTCGATCAGCGCAGCCCGACGCCATACGTAGATGCCCATCGACGCGAGCGCGTGACTCGGATCGTCGGGCCGCGGAGTCGGATGTTGCGGCTTTTCGACGAAATCGACGATGCGGCCGTCGCCGCCGAGCGCCATCACGCCGAATGCGCCGGCGCGCTCGATCGGCACCGCGACGCAGCCGATCGTGAGGTCTGCATCGGCTTCGGTGTGGCGCGCGATCATCGGCCCGTAGTCCATCTTGTAGATGTGATCGCCCGCGAGGATCAGCACGAACTCGGCGGTGTGCCGTTCGATGATGTCGAGGTTCTGAAAGACGGCGTCCGCGGTGCCGGCGTACCAACGCTCCGCGATCCGTTGTTGGGCCGGGAGCAACTCGATGAACTCGCCGAACTCGCCGCGCAAGAAACCCCAACCGCGCTGCACGTGACGGATCAGCGAGTGCGCCTTGTATTGCGTCAGGATGCCGATGCGCCGGATCCCCGAGTTGATGCAGTTCGACAACGTGAAATCGATGATCCGGAAGCAGCCGCCGAACGGCACCGCCGGCTTCGTGCGCCACGCCGTCAGTTCGCCGAGGCGGTCGCCGCGGCCACCGGCCAGCACCAATGCAATCGTCCGCTGCGTGAGCCGGCTGACGTACCGTTGTGTTGGATCGAGCTTCATGGGATCGTGCGCGCGATGACCGGTTCTCGATTCTCGCTCGAAGTCCGTCCGCGTGTCCCGGCGAAGCTGACGCGTCTCCCCGAACTCGCAAACAATCTCATTTACAGTTGGGATCGCGATCTGCGCGGGCTATTCCGCTATCTCGACAACGATCTCTACGACGCGTGCGGCGGCAACCCGACCGTGTTCTTGCGCCGCGTCGCTCAATCGAGACTGGATACCGCGAGCGACGATCCGGCGTTCCTCGAGGCGTACGGACGCGTCGTCGCCGCGTACGACGCGTATCACGCGAAACGCATGCCGGCGGCGCTGCGCGCCGACCTCGACACCGACGATCTGATCGCCTATTTCTGCCTGGAGTTCGGATTGCACGAGAGCGTACCGCTGTATTCGGGCGGCCTCGGCATCTTGGCGGGCGACCATTGCAAGGCGGCATCGGATCTCGCGATCCCGTTCGTCGCCGTTGGGTTGCTGTATCGGCAGGGCTATTTCGAGCAACGCCTCGGCGAGCAAGGCGAGCAGATCGCGCTCTACAACACGACGCACTTCGAGGATCTGCCGCTCGCACTCGCCCGCGATGGCGACGGTCGCGAGTTGTGCGTGTCGGCGCCGATCGCGGGCCACGAGATCCGCCTGCGCATTTGGTCGGGACGCGTCG
>DASRZO010000195.1:0-18744 GCA_035686405.1 Pseudomonadales bacterium
CCGTTCGCGAGCAACGAAGTGTTTACCTCCCCGCCGACGCCGGTGCGTTCACGGCGAAACAATGCCGTGACGATCGCTGCATACAGCGACACGGAACTCGGGTGATCGCCC
Source organism: Pseudomonadales bacterium (assembly GCA_035686405.1). Taxonomy (GTDB): domain Bacteria; phylum Pseudomonadota; class Gammaproteobacteria; order Pseudomonadales; family Azotimanducaceae; genus DATJGR01. Next base: position 112 of record DASRZO010000195.1, read on the forward strand.
ATGCCGGGCAACGACTGCGCAGGTTCGACATCGCCGGTGCGCACCAGGTCCATCAGGCCCGTGCGCGCCCAATACGCGACCAGGTCGAATCCTTCGCGATCGCGCTCGGGTCCGCGCTCACCGTATGCGGTCAGCGATGCGTAAATCATGCGCGGGTTCAGCGGGGCAAGGTCCTCGTACGTGAGGCCGAAATTCCGCCGCATGCCCATCGGCTGGTTCGTGACGTACACGTCGCACGCGCCGACGAGTTTGGACAGGATCTTGCGGCCGCGCGGATCTTTCAGATTCAGCGTCAGCGAGCGTTTGTTGCGCGCATCCATCATCCACGTGTAGTTGATCGGAGAAACCGGCATCCCCGGCATGGCCGCGAGTGCACGGTAACCGTCGCCGATGCCGGGCATCTCCACCTTGATTACGTCGGCACCGTAGTCGGCGAGGATCGTCGCGGCTACCGGCCCGGCGATCCAGCTCGCAACGTCGACGACTTTGAGCCCCTCGAAGATTCGTTCTGCCATGCGCTGCTCTCGTGCTCGAAGCAGCGCAAACGCTACACGATCAGACCGCCGCGGGCAGCCGCGGGGCGAGGTAGCCCGCAGCGACGGACTCGTACGCGCGATCGTCGAATGCGAGTCCTTGGGCGCGGCAGGAGTAAGCGATCTTCACGTCGTGCTCGTCGGTTGCGCGGGCGAGCGCATCGAGCGGAAGTTCCTTTTTCGGGTGGACCTTTCGCACGAATTCCGGCGCACCGATTGCCAGATACGCCGTCGCGATTCCGATCGAGTAGAGATCGTCGACCACGGCGACCCCGAGCGCGTCGTCGACGAACGGGCGACAGATTCGAAACGCGTGGCTGCTCGTGACGAGGTGCAGTGCGAAAAAGTCATGGGTCGTGTCGAACACATCCAGGGTCGCGCGACCGACACTGCGCTGGACGTCGGCGTCGTCGGCCGCCTTCGGCGTGACGCTGCCGAGGATGCGTCGATAGCGTTCGTTGAACGAACCGCGTGCAAAGCGCGAGTCGCGCAGCGCGCGCGCCGCGTCAACGTAATGCGCCATGTCGACTCGATTGCGGCGTCGCGCCGACGCGAGCATTTCCGGATCGTCGCCAACGATCGTGCAGTAGGCGAGACCGGCGGCGATCTCGATCGCCACCTCGAATTCGATGCCGTAGCCGAGGCGGATCAGCGGGTGGAAGGCGTCCTTGACCCAACCCGAGATGAGCTGCGGAAGGTAGCTCGTGACAGTCGCGCGCCAGCCGCAGCGCTCGATCTCTCCGCTGAAGAAGTGCTGCAATGCCGCGTACGCAGCACGCCGGCCGATGTGAGTTCTCCAACTCTCGGCGCTAACGGTTTCACGAGGGGGCGGAAAGGCGACCAGCCGACGCTGATACGTATCTGCGAACGCGCGAATTCGGTCGATCCCGATTCCGAGGCCGTGCATGGCTAGATACGCCATCGGGCCGTGATCGGAGTTGTCGTCCGGCGGATAGTGCGTCGCGTATTCGGCGGCATGGCGGCGCAACATCTGCAGCAGTTCGGGTGACGCGAGGGCGTTCTGCGGTGACATCGTTCGGCCTCGAGTATTTTGAAAGATCTTCCTTTTTTAATTGAACGATGTCGACACTTTTGCAATACTTCGCTTTCGAAATTGCGAGACCTTGGGCTGGAACCATCGTGACGGCGGAACCAACGTGGCGGAATTGATCGCAACCGAGCGCACCGCGGACCGAATGCTGCTGCTGTTGAAGACGCGCGGGGCGCAAACGGCGCGTGCGCTCGCTGACGCACTCGAGATATCGGTGCCCGGCGTGCAGCAACATTTGACTCGGCTCGAAGCGGACGGGCTCATTCGGTCGTCGCAGAACGCGGGAGCCGTCGGGCGTCCGGCGCTCGTGTGGACGCTGACGGAGCGCGCGGCAAGACGTTTCCCCGACACGCACGCGCAACTCACCGTCACGCTGATCGAGTCCATCCGGCGGAGTCTCGGTGAAGCGGCGCTCGAGGCCGTCGTCGCCGATCGCGAAGCGTCGGCGCGTGAGCGCTACCGCACCCACATCGGCGACGCGAAGGCGTTGAAGACGCGCCTCACGCGACTCGCCGAGTTGCGCAACGCCGAAGGCTACATGGCGGAAATCGAAAAGCTGCCGCACGGTGTTTGGCTATTCTCGGAGAATCACTGTCCGATATGCGCGGCCGCGCAAAGTTGTCAGGGATTCTGTCGCCACGAACTCGATTTGTTTCGAGACGTGCTCGGGCCCAACGTCGGCGTGGATCGCGTCGAATATCTGTTGGAAGGCGGCCGCCGCTGCACGTATCGCGTCACGCCGCATCGCGATTGACGGTTCGCAGTCCGAGCAGCGCACGCGTTTCGTCGATCGTCGCGGGACGTCGCCCGGTTTCGGCGCATAGCGCGACGGCGGCCTCGACGAGCTCGCGATTGCCGCGCGTGCGATCCGGGTTCGGTTCCAGTCCGACCTGCAGATGACCGCCGTGCTCGACGACGTAGCGCGTGAAGGCGCGATCGGCGACCAGGTCGCCGCCTTGCAAGGACACGAGCCACGGCAGCGACCACGGCGCGAGCATCTCGAGATAGGCGCCGAGCGCCGTCGGAGTCGGCGGCAACCCGAAGCCGGCGCGCGGACCTCCGAAATAGAACTTGATCAGAGCGCCGCTCGGCAGTCGGCCGGCGCGCAAATAGCCCGCGATCACGCGTACGAAGCCCGGCTCGAAGATCGACACGCTCATGCCGAGGCCGAGCCTGCGGCACGTCTCGATCATGTATACGGCGTCGGCGTACGTGTTCTGGTAGACGAACGCTTCGGCGCGCGGTGCGCCGGTCGAATCGAAGCGGCCGATGTTGGTCGTGCCGGGATCGACGAGACCGAGGTCGAGCAAGCCCATTTCGGCCAGCGCTTCGATGTGTGCATAGCGGTGTTCGATCGTGATCCCGGGTCCGCCGCCGCCCATCGTCGGATAGAAGATCGCATTCGGATGGACCGCGCGAATTCGTTTCCATGCAGCCGCGTAGCGACGCGGCGAGTGGTTGCCGTCGCCGCCGAGCACCGGCTCTTCGTTGTGGTGGTGAACGATCGATGCGCCGGCTTCGATGCAGGCGAGGGCGTCAGCGACGATTTCGTCGGTCGTTTGCGGAACGCGCGCACTGACGCTGCGCGGCGTGCCGCCGTTCAGGGCGACTTCGATGACGACCGGCGCGGTCACAGATATTCCGGCAGCAGCTTGCGAATGTCCGCCGGACGCTGCTGCGTCAGATTCTTCAACACCTCGCGGCAGACGGTTTTCTGCAGCGGTCCGTTCATCGTCTTGCGCAATAGACCGATGACGTCCGGCGCCGCGACGACGACGAGCCGCTCGAACTGTGCGCCGACGCGGCCGTTCTCGAGCCTGTCGGCGATTTCGCGCGCGAACTCGTGCGCCTGTTGGTCGCCTTTGCCGTGGGCCGTTCCGAGCACGTGATTGTCGCTCGAACGTCCCGGCCGATCGCTCGTCAGATCGCGGTCGTGCGCGCGCGACTCCGGATGCACGAGATCCTCGATCTCCGTCAGCGGCCCGCTCGGCGAGTCGACGGAAAAGATGCGTGCCCGCGACCGATCGGCAACGACGACCCACGTCTTACGCACGGCGGTCTCCTTGGGCTGGCGTCGTGACAGCATACCCCGGCGATGTCGCTCGGCAACCGCGCCTAGCGGGCGCGCGCGAGTGCGCGCTCGAGATCGGCGCGACGGTCTTCGCGAATCCATCCGAGCACGAACGCTTCGATCGCCATTGCGGTCGCGAGCGGTTCGTCGAACATCATGTGATGGTACGTCTCGGGAATCGTGATCGTCGGCAAAACGCCGTCGGTGAGGCGCGCCATGTAGTCGGCGCTCTGTGCGCCGTCGTCTTCGCTATGCTCGCCGAGTATCAGCGCCGAACGGCACTTCAGCCGTACGAACTTCTCGTGCTGATCCGCGCCCATTTCGAGGTGGTCGAAGAGCGCCGGATCGAACTTCCACGTCCATCCGCCCTCGACCCGCCGTAGCGATTGACGCGCGACGTAGTCGATGACGTACGGGTGTTGGCACGGTTGCTCCGGCATCAAGCGGAAGCGTGCCAGTGCACTGTCGAGATCCGGGTACACGCGTGTGGCGCGGCGCGTCGTCTTGCCCTCGCGTTCGGCGCGGTTGCCCCATTCCGTGTAGGCCTCGGGCGGGCTCACGGTGAAGTCGGCGAGCACGATGCCGCCCAAGTGTTCGCCGTAGTTCGCCCCGGTTTCGAGCACGACGAAGCCGCCGAAGCTGTGGCCGACCACGAACGGTCGCGGACCGAGTTGTGCGGCATTGCAAACGGTCCACACCTCTGCGGCGAGTTGCGCGCCGGAGTACACGTCGCGCCAACCGCTGTCGCCGTTGCCGGACAGGTCGAGGGCCACGACGCGAAACTGATCCGCGAGGAACGGCGCGACGAATCGCCACCACTCGAGGTGAGCATTGCTGCCGTGCACGAGCGCAATGCCGGGACGTCCGACTGCGCCCCACGTGCGATACGCGATCGAAACACCGGCTACGCTCACGCGCCCCGGCTCACCCGTGTGCGCGAGCGCACGGTCGAACCAAGCGGGGCGGCGATCGGAGGTCTGCGTCGAAACGGTCATGCGTTGCTCGTCATCGCACAAAGACTGCGAAATCTAACACGCGCGCGGCGCCGCGTTGGAGCAGCCATCGAGGCCGGGTACCATGTGCCGCTTTGAGCGAAGGGGCGTCGTTCGAGCGTGTTCGTTTGACGAGCTATTTCCTGCGGCGGCTGTTGCTGATCGTGCCGACGTTCATCGGTGTCTCGCTGCTCGTCTTCGCATTGACGCGGCTCGTGCCCGGGGGGCCGATCGAACGCATGCTGAACGAGGCCGCGATGGCGCCGCAGCCGGGCGCCCACGTCGTCAACGGCGGCGGCCGCGGCGGCAGCACGTTGTCGAAACAGGATCTCGCGCAGTTACAGGCGTATTACGGCTTCGACAAGCCGATTCTGGTCAGCTACGTCGATTGGTTTGCGCGCGTCGTACGGTTGGACCTCGGCAATTCGACGCGCTATTCGGAACCGGTCTGGGACATCATCAAGAGCCGGTTCCCGATCTCGATTTTCTACGGGATCGTGACGCTGATCCTCACATACGGCGTCTGCATTCCGCTCGGCATCGTCAAGGCGATTCGTCACAAGACCGCGTTCGACAACCTGACGTCGCTCGTCATCTTCTTCGGCTACGCGATTCCCGGGTATGTCGTCGGCATTGCGCTGCTGACCGCGTTCGCCTCGAAATGGCATCTATTTCCCCTCGGCGGATTCGTTAGCGACGACTTCGACGATTTGAGCCCGCACGAGCGGGTCAAAGACGTGGTGGTGCACGCCGTCTTGCCGGTGCTGTCGTACGTTGCCGGCGCGTTTGCGTTGACGACGTTGATGATGAAGAACTCGCTGATGGACAACCTGGCGGCGGATTACGTTCGCACGGCGATCGCGAAGGGACTGACGTTTCGGCGAGCGGTATTTCGACATGCACTGCGCAACAGCTTGATTCCGATTGCGACGTCGTTCGGAAACAACATCTCGTTGGTCCTGACCGGCTCGTTCCTGATCGAGAAGATCTTCGACATCGACGGTTTCGGATTGCTTGGCTTCGAATCGTTGGTCGAGCGCGACTACCCGGTCGTGATGGGTATCTTGGTCATCTCGTCGTTGCTCTTCATGCTGGGCAACATCTTGTCCGATCTGTGCGTCGCGTTGGTCGACCCGCGCGTGAAGTTCGGCAGCGGCGAAGCGGGTGCAACGTGACTCTGAGTCCGCTCGCGCGCCGGCAATGGCAGCGTTTCCGCTCGATCAAGCGCGGCTACTATTCGGCGTGGGTTCTCGTCGTACTCGTAGGGCTGTCGTGCGCCGCGGAGTTGCTGGTCAACAATCGCGCGCTCGTCGTTTCGTACGACGGCACGCTGTACTTTCCGACGTATGGGGCGTTCATTCCGGGGACGACGTTCGGTCTCGGCTACGAGTACGAGACGAACTATCGCGAGCTCGCGGAGAACCTGCGCAAAGGCGGCGGTCGCGGTTGGGTGTTGATGCCGCCGGTACCCTACAACGCATTCGAGAACGACCTACAGGAATCCGCGTTCCCGCCGTATCCGCCGTCGCTCCAGTCGAAGCACTTTCTCGGCACCGACACGACGGGTCGCGACGTGCTCGCGCGACTCGTGTACGGCTTTCGCATCGCCTTCGCGTTCTCGTTGGTGCTGCTCGCGTGCAACTACTTGATCGGCGTCGCCGTCGGCTGCGCGATGGGGTTTTGGGGCGGTGCGTTCGACTTGGCCCTTCAACGTTTGATCGAGGTGTGGTCCAACGTGCCGTTTCTCTACGTGATCATGATCGTAGCGTCGATCATGGTGCCGACGTTCTGGACCCTCACTGCGGTGATGGTGCTGTTCGGTTGGATGTCGATGACGTGGTACATGCGCACCGCAACCTACAAGGAGAAGGCGCGCGACTATGTGATGGCGGCGCGCGCGCTCGGCGCGACCAGCGGCCGAATCATCGCGCGGCACATTCTGCCGAACACGGTATCGGTCATCGTCACGTTCATTCCGTTCTCGATCGCCGGCGGAATCACAGCGCTGACGGCGCTCGACTATCTCGGGTTCGGCCTGCCGCCGCCGACACCGAGCTGGGGCGATCTGCTGTCGCAAGGTACCGACAACCTCGACCATCCGTGGATCGTGACGTCGGTCGTCGCGGCGATGGTCGTGGTGCTGTTGACCGTCACCTACGTCGGCGAAGCGATCCGCGAGGCGTTCGATCCGAAGCGGTTCACGTTCTATGAATAGCGGGCGCGTGAATACGGGCCGGCGCGTTCGCATCGCTGTGATTGGTCTGGTGGCATTCGTCGCAGCGTCGGTCGCGGCGTTCGCCGCGGCGAAGCTGCCGGACACGCTGCCCGACAATCTCGTTTGGGTGACGAACGACGACGATCCCGAGTTCGCGGCGCCGGAGGCGAAGCGCGGCGGCACGTTCCGCACCTTCATGACGTCGTTTCCTTTGACGCTGCGTAGAGTCGGTCCCGACTCGAACGGCGGGTTCGCCGGATATTTGCGCAACAACCAATTGGGTCTGGTCGCGTGGCATCCGGTCACGCGCCGGCCGATTCCGTCCCTCGCGTCACACTGGGCGTTCGACCCGGACGGCAAGACCGTCTACTACCGCATCGACGCAGCGGCGCGCTGGTCGGATGGCGTCCCGGTCACGGCTCACGACTTCGAATTCACGCTCGAGTTCATGCGTTCGAAGGCGATCGTCGCGCCGTTCTACAACGACTATTACACGACGCAGATCGTCGATATGAAGGCGTACGGTGATCGAATCGTCGGCGTCGAAGGCGCCGTGCCGAAGCCGCCGGAAGATCTGATGTACGAATACGGACCGAGCGTCGTACCGGAGCATTTCCACAAGCTCGACGACGATTGGGTCGCCGTCTACAACTGGAAAATCGAGCCGAACACCGGTCCGTATCAAATCTCGGAAGTGCGCAAGGGCAAGTACATCGAGCTCAAGCGCGATCCGAACTGGTGGGCGAACGATCGCAAGTACTACCGACACCGCTTCAATCCGGACAAGATCCGCATCAACGTGATTCGCGACGGCAACGTCGCGTTCGAACACTTCCTGCGCGGCGACATCGACACGTTCGGCCTGGTGTTGCCGGTGTTCTGGCACGACAAAGCGCAAGGTCCGCCCTTCGACGACGGCTACATCGCACGCTATTGGTTCTACAGCCAGCTGCCGCAACCGGCGTCGGGCATGTTTCTCAACGAAGACGATCCGATCCTCAAGGATCGCAACGTGCGCATCGGGCTCGCCTACGCGATGAATTTCGATCGCGTCATCCGTACGGTGCTACGCGGCGACTACTCGCGCATGCAAACCTTCAACGAGGGGTTCGGCGAATACGACAACACGTCCATCAAGGCGCGCGAGTTCGATCTCGACAAGGCCCGCCAATATCTAGAAGCGGCGGGTTGGAAGGAGCGCGGTCCCGACGGCATCCTCGTGAAAGACGGTCAGCGTCTCTCGCTGCGCGTAACGTACGGATCGCCATATCACACGGATCGCTTGGTGGTCTTACGCGAAGAAGCGAAGAAGGCGGGCATCGAGTTGGAGCTGTCGCTGCAAGATGCTTCGGCGGCATTCAAACAGATGCAGGAGAAGAAACACCAAATCGCTTGGATGACGTGGGCGAGCCAAGGGCTTTCACCGGAGTATTGGCAGTTCTTTCATTCGGTGAATGCGCACATCCCGCAGACGAACAATCTGATGAACCACGACGATCCGGCGATGGATAAACTGATCGACCAATATCGCGCCTCGACGAAAAAGTCGGAGCGGGTCGAGCTCGCGCATCGGCTCGAGCAGATGGTGTACGACTCCGGCTGCGTCATTCCGAGCTTCGAAGTGCCGTATACACGCGAAGCGGCATGGATCTGGGTAAAACTACCGAAGGGCTTGGGCGTCGAGACGACCGATTCGCTGTTCGATCCGCTCGAGCTGTCGGGCGGCGTGTATTCGTCGGGCGGCCTGTTCTGGATCGACGTGGACGAGAAGCAGCGCGTCCGCGCTGCGATGTCCGATGGCGTGAAGTTCCCGCCGATCTTCATCAAAGACGAGACGTATCGGCGTCGCGATGGGCAATGAAGTCCTCCTCACGGTCGACGGGCTCGCGGCGGAGTTCACCGGCGACGACGGCACCGTACGGGTGGTCGACGGCGTCAGCTTCGCGGTGCGCGCCGGCGAGACGCTCGGCATCGTCGGCGAATCGGGTTGCGGCAAGAGCGTCACGGCACTGTCGATCATGCGATTGTTGCCGAAACCGGCGGGACGCGTTGCGGCCGGCAGCGTCATCCTCGAAGGCCGCAACCTCACGACGTTGTCCGCGGAGGCGATGCACGAGATTCGCGGCCGCCGAATCTCGATGATCTTCCAAGAGCCGATGACCGCACTGAATCCCGTGCAACGTATCGGCCATCAACTGGTCGAGACGCTGCGCCTTCGCGGGGACGTTGGCGGTCGCGAGACGGCTCGCCGGCACGCGGTCGAGTTACTCGCCGAAGTGGGGATCCCCGCGCCGGATCGTCGTTTCGACGAATACCCGCATCAATTGTCCGGCGGCATGCGGCAGCGCGTTTTGATCGCGATCGCGCTCGCGTGCAGTCCCGACGTGTTGATCGCCGACGAACCGACGACTGCGCTCGACGTGACGATTCAGGCGCAGATCCTCGACTTGATCGAACGCTTGCAGGCGCAACGCGGGATGGCGGTGATCTTCATCACGCACGATCTCGGGGTCATCGCCGAGATCGCCGACGAGGTCGTCGTGATGTACGCCGGCAAAGTCGTCGAACGCGCGCCGGTGGCGGCGTTGTTCGCGCGGCCGCTGCATCCGTATACGCGCGCGTTGCTCGACTCGATGCCGCGGCTGCAGTCTCGCGCGAAGTCTCGCTTGCCGGTGATACAAGGCATGGTGCCGTCGGCGAACGCGTTGCCGCGCGGTTGCCGTTTCGCGAACCGCTGTCGCTTCGCGACGCCGGAGTGTGAGGTCGAGCCTGCGCTTGCCGAAGTCGAGTCCGTGCATTGGACGGCGTGCCACCACTGGCGGCGTCTCGACGCTGCCGCGGATCGTGCCGAATGAGCACGCCGTTGCTGGAAGTGCGCAATCTCACGAAGCATTTTCCGGTGCGAGCCGGCGTGTTGATGCGTCAGGTGGGCATCGTGCACGCGGTCGACGGTGTGTCGCTGCGTCTCGAGCGCGGCGAGACGCTCGGCTTGGTGGGCGAATCGGGTTGCGGCAAGAGCACCGTCGGCAAGACGCTGCTGCGCTTGCACGAGCCGACGTCCGGCTCGATCTTCTTCGAAGGGCGCGACATCACTTCGCTCGGCCGTACGCAGATGCGTGCGCTGCGACGCGAGATACAGATCGTGTTCCAAGATCCGCTCGAGTCGCTGAACACGCGCCACTCGGTGGGCCGAACTCTCGAGGAACCTTTCGCGATCCACCGTCTCGGGACCGCGGCCGAACGGCGTCGTTGGGTTGCGGAGCTGCTGGAACGTGTCGGCCTGCCGGCCGAGGCGGCGCAGCGCTATCCGCACGAGTTCTCCGGAGGGCAACGCCAGCGCATCGGCATCGCGCGCGCGATCGCGCTGCGTCCGAAGCTGCTCGTTTGCGACGAAGCGGTGTCGGCGCTCGACGTGTCGATCCAGTCGCAAGTGTTGAACCTGTTGCTCGATCTACAGCAGCAGATGAATCTTGCGCTGATTTTCATTGCGCACGATCTGTCCGTGGTGAAGCACATGTCCGACCGCGTTGCCGTGATGTATCTCGGCCAGATCGTCGAACAGGCGTCCGCCGAATCGATCTACGCGAGCCCGAAGCATCCGTACACGCGCGCGTTGCTGTCGGCGATTCCCGTGCCGAATCCCGTCGATCGCGAGCGGCGTCGCGCGTCGCGCGTCGTGTTGTCGGGCGACGTGCCGTCGCCGATCGATCCGCCGAGCGGCTGCCGATTTCACCCGCGTTGCACGTATGCGCGTGCCGATTGCGCGACGCGCGCGCCGACGTTGGACGACATAGTAAAGTCGGTGCACGGCGTGGCGGAATCGGCCCAAAACGGTGCGGTTGCGTGCCACTACTGGCGCGAAATCTGACATAGCGCCGCGCCACGAGCGCGTTGGTTGCTATTGTGGAAATCGACACATAGAGTCGCGGACGCCCCTCATTTTCCGGACATCTCCATGACGATCCACGTGGCGCTGACGCATGAGACGCGCTACCACTACGACCGACCGGTGCAACTCGGTCCGCAGACGATTCGATTGCGCCCGGCCTCGCACAGCCGCACGGCCATTTTGTCGTACGCGTTGTCGGTCGAGCCGCGCGGACATTTCTTGAATTGGCAGCAAGACCCGTACGGCAACTTTCTCGCGCGCGTCGTCTTTCCGAATCCCGTCGAATCGTTCGAAGTGAAGGTCGATCTCGTCGCCGACATGGCGGTGTTCAACCCGTTCGATTTCTTTCTCGAACCGGAAGCGGAAACGTATCCGTTCGAATACGACGCAGAACTTCTGCGCGATCTGGAGCCCTATCTCGACGCGCCCGAACCGGAACCGGCGCTCGCTGCGTGGCTCGCGACCTGCCCGCCGCCGAAAGCGAAGCCCACCGTCGATTTCTTGGTCGACTTGAACCGGCGCCTCGCGAGCGAGATCGAGTACGTGGTGCGGATGGAACCGGGCATTCAGACGCCCGGCGAAACCCTCACGCTGATGCGCGGATCGTGTCGCGACTCGAGTTGGCTGTTGGTACAGATCCTGCGCCACATGGGGCTCGCGGCGCGATTCGTCAGCGGCTACTTGATCCAGTTGGCGGCAGACGTGAAGTCGCTCGACGGTCCATCGGGCACGAGCCGCGACTTCACCGATTTGCATGCGTGGGCGGAGGTGTATCTGCCGGGCGCCGGCTGGGTCGGACTCGATCCGACGTCCGGGCTGTTGGCGGGTGAGGGCCACGTGCCGCTCGCGTGCGCGCCGCAAGCGTCGTCGGCTGCGCCGATCTCGGGTTTGCTCGAACCGTGTGAGATCGAATTCGACTTCAAGATGTCGGTCGACCGCATCGTCGAAACGCCGCGCGTTACGAAGCCCTATACCGATGCGCAATGGCAGCGCATCGACGCGCTGGGGCATCGGCTCGATGCCGAACTCAAAGCGAACGACGTGCGGGTGACGATCGGCGGCGAGCCGACGTTCGTGTCGATCGATCATCCGAACGGCGCCGAGTGGAACACGGAAGCCGTCGGTCCGACGAAGCGCGTGCTCGCGGCGCAGCTGATCGAGCGTTTGCGCAAGCGATTCGCGCCGAACGGGCTGCTGCACTTCGGTCAAGGCAAGTGGTATCCGGGCGAGCAACTGCCGCGTTGGGCGTTCTCGTTGTTTTGGCGCGGCGACGGCAAACCCCTGTGGCGCGATCCGGCGTACGTCGCCGATGAAGCGAAGGACTATGCGCCAACGACTGCGCAAGCGCGCGCGTTCTGCGAAGGGATCGCGAAGCGCCTCGATCTGCCGCCACAAGCGACCGTCGGCGCGTTCGAGGACCCGTGGTATTTCGCCGGCATGGAGCGGCGCTTGCCGGAGAACATCGATCCGGTCGACAACAAACTCGACGATCCGATGGTGCGCGACCGGCTCGCCCGTGTCTTCGAGCGCGGCGTCGGAACGCCGGTCGCATTCGTACTGCCGGTGCAACGCTGGCAAGCCGCGCACAGCCGCCGCCGCTGGATGACGGAAGCTTGGTCGACGCGGTCGAAGCGGCTGTTCCTGGTTCCGGGTGAGTCGCCCGTCGGCTATCGCCTGCCGTTGCCGTCCTTGCCGCACATTCCGCAGACGCGCTTCCCACACATCATTCCCGCCGATCCGTTCGAGCCGCGCGCCGCGCTCGAAGACGCGGACCCGCACCGACAACCGTTCCTCAGCGGGGGCTGGACGCGCGATCACGATCGCGAGCGCGCGCGGACCGTCGCGAACCAACGAGACCTCGAAGGCGCGGTGCCGGTGCGTACGGCGTTGGTGGTGGAACCGCGCAACGGGCGCCTGAACGTCTTCATGCCGCCGGTCGTCAGCATCGAGGATTACCTCGACCTCGTCGCGGCGGTCGAGGACACGGCCGCGGAATTGATGTTGCCGGTTCATCTCGAAGGCTATCCGCCGCCGCACGATCCGCGTCTGAATGTCATCAAGGTGACCCCGGACCCGGGCGTCATCGAGGTGAACATCCATCCGTCGCACGGCTGGGACGACATGGTCGCGACCACGAACGCGATCTACGAAGAGGCGCGTTTGACGCGGCTCGGAACCGAGAAATTCATGCTCGACGGCCGCCATACCGGCACCGGCGGCGGCAACCACGTCGTGCTCGGCGGGCCGACCGCCCCCGACAGCCCGTTTCTGCGCCGGCCCGATCTCCTGCGCAGCTTGGTCACGTTTTGGCAGCACCATCCGGCGTTGTCGTATCTCTTCTCGGGGATGTTCATCGGCCCGACGAGCCAGGCGCCGCGTGTCGACGAAGCGCGGCTCGATTCGCTGTACGAGCTCGAGCTCGCATTCACGCAAGTGCCGGATCGAGACCTCGGTACGCCGATGCCGTGGCTCGTCGACCGCATCTTCCGCAACCTGCTGATCGACGTGACCGGCAACACGCATCGCGCCGAGATCTGCATCGACAAGCTGTATTCGCCCGACGGCCCAACGGGCCGGCTCGGTCTCGTCGAATTCCGTGCCTTCGAAATGCCGCCGCACGCGCAGATGAGTCTCGCGCAGCAGTTGCTGTTGTTGGCGTTCGTCGGGCGGTTCTGGCGGACGGCGTATCGCGGCGACCTCGTGCGGTGGGGAACGGCGCTGCACGACCGATTCATGCTGCCGCACTTCGTGTGGCAGGACCTGACCGACGTCGTCGCCGACATGAATCGCGCCGGTTATCCGCTCGAGGCGGAGTGGTTCGCGCCGCACTTCGAGTTTCGTTTCCCGCGCTACGGCGAGATTCGCTATGGCGACATCACGCTCGAACTACGCCAAGCGCTCGAACCGTGGCACGTGATGGGCGAGGAGGGCGGCCAGGGCGGCACCGTGCGGTACGTCGACTCGTCGCTCGAACGGTTGCAGGTGAAAGTGTCGGGCTTCACCGCCGAGCGTTTCGCGATCGCCTGCAACGGTGTGCGGGTGCCGCTGACGTCGACCGGCGTCAACGGCGAGTACGTCGGCGGTGTGCGGTTCCGCGCCTGGCAACCGGCGTCGAGCTTACACCCGACGATCGGCATCGATGCGCCGCTCGTCTTCGATGTGTACGATCGTTGGAGCGGGCGAGCGGTGGCAGGATGTACGTATCACGTCGCTCATCCGGGAGGGCGCAACTTTGAGCATTTTCCGGTGAACAGTTACGAGGCCGAGAGCCGCCGGCTTGCGCGGTTCTTCCCATTCGGTCATTCGATCGGCCCGCAGAGCGAGCCGCGCGTGCTCGATCGACGCGAGTTCCCACACACGCTCGATCTCCGCTGGAGTTGAATTGAGCGACGCCGCGAACGACCACCTCGGTGACGCATTGATCGCAGGCTATCGTCCCCCGCCGCGCGCCTACGACGAGATGCTGAATCGCGACGGCACGCTGCGACCGCATTGGCGCACCTTCATCGACGGGTTGACGTCGATGGGCGACGAGGGCCGGTCGCACGCCGTCGAGATCGCCGCGCGGATGCTGCACGAAAACGACGTCACGTACGTCGCGCAAGGCTCCAACGACGAAGTCGGGCGGCAGTGGCGGCTCGACATGCTGCCGCTGCTGATCGAGCCGGCGGAGTGGCAAGCGCTCGAAGTCGGTCTGATTCAGCGCGCGCGGCTGTTGAACATGATCGTCGCCGACCTCTACGGGCCGCAGCAGCTGCTGAAGTCGCGCTCGGTGCCGCCGGCATTGGTATTCGGCAACCGCGAATTTCTGTTGCCGTGCCACGGCGTCGGCGCGCGCGACGGCACCTTCTTGCACTGGTTGGCGTTCGACCTCGGGCGGGCGCCGAACGGGCAGTGGTTCGTGCTCAGCAATCGCACGCAATCGCCGGCCGGCGCCGGCTACGCGCTCGAGAATCGCATCATCACGTCGCGCTGCCTGCCCGACATGTTCGAGCGCTGCAACGTGCATCGGTTGGCGTCGTTCTTCCGCGGCTTCAGCGAGAACCTGTTGAGCCTCGGCGGCCGCGACGATCACTTGGCAGTCGTCCTGTCGCCGGGTCCGGGTCGCAGTTATTTCGAACACGCGTTCCTCGGCCGCTATCTCGGTTATCCGGTCGTCGAGGGCGCGGATCTGACGGTTCGAGCGGGGCGCGTGTATCTGAAGACGCTCGAAGGACTGAAGCCGGTCGAGCTGATCTTGCGTCGGGTCGACTCGAGCCTGTGCGATCCGCTGGAATTGCGCGTCGATTCGAACGAAGGCGTGGCCGGCCTCGTGCAAGCGGCGCGCGAAGATCACGTCGTCATCGCCAACGCGATCGGCAGCGGCGTGGTCGAGAACGAAGCCATCATGAGCATCCTGCCGACGCTGTCGCGGCAAGTGCTCGGCGAAGACCTGAAGCTCGCGAGCGTTGCGACGCTGTGGTGCGGCAATCCGACGGAACGCTCGGAGGTGCTGTCGCGCCTCGATGACTTCGTTGTACGGCGCGCGTTCGGTTCGCGGTCGCTGATCGCGAGCGGTGCGCGCGGTTATCTCGCGTCCGAGTTCGAGGGCCAATCGGCCGCTGCGATCAAAGAGATGATCGAGCACCGGCCGTACCAGTTCGTCGCACAAAAGCCGCTGGATCTGTCGACGGCCCCGTTCTGGTCGGGCGACGGTCCGATCCGTGCTGAACCGATGACGTTGCGTGTGTTCGTTGCGGCAACCAAGGACGGCTATCGCGTGATGCCCGGCGGACTCGCGCTCGCGGCGCGGCACAGCCGAGAAGCGCCGGGCGATGCGGCCGCACAGGACGCGCGCGCGCAGGATTTGTCGTTCGACTACAGCAAAGACGTTTGGGTGCTGTCGGACGAATCCGTCGACACCTTCAGCCTGTTGGGCCAATCGCTGCAGGCGACCGCGCTACGGCGCTCGGATCGCGATCTGCCGAGCCGAACCGCCGACAACCTGTATTGGTTGGGGCGCTATCTCGAGCGCACCGAGGGCGCGGTGCGTTTGTATCGAAGCTTGTTCACGTATCTATCGGGCGAAGCGAGCAACGGCAACGATCCGGTGACGCTCGATACGCTCGCGCGATTGTTGGTCTCGCAAGAGCGCTTGAGCGCGCGTCGCGCCCGGCGCGCCACCGTCGACGGCGCGCGCGCCGTCGAACAAGAGCTGTGGCAAATCCTCTTCGATCCCGAGTCGCCGGACGGACTCTCGAAAATTCTCGGCAACGTCGCGCGTACGGCCGATCTCGTGCGCGAACGGTTGTCGGCGGACGCGTGGCGCGTACTCGAAGGGCTCGCGCGTGCGCCGGAAGTGCCGTGGCGGACACGCGCGCTCGGCGACGGCATCAAATTGCTGAACACGATGTTGCAGAGCTTGTCGGCGATCACCGGCCTCATTCAGGAGAACATGACGCGCGGCTACGGCTGGCGTCTGCTCGACATGGGGCGTCGAATCGAGCGGACCCGCTTTGCCGCGCGTTTGATCCGCGCGCTGACGGCGGACGGCGAGCCGGCGGAAAGCGGCGTGCTGAACCTGCTGCTCGAACTCGTCGACAGCACGATGACGTACCGGTCGCGCTACAAGGCGATTCCGCAGTTGCCCGCCGTACTCGACCTCGTGATGGCCGACGAATCGAATCCGCGCTCGCTGATCTTCCAGATCGTCGAGATCGAAGAACATCTAGCGGTGATGCCGCTCGAACAGGAATCCGGTCCGATCAGCGAAGCGCAGAAGATCGTCATCAGCCTGCTCGCGGAGCTGCGGCTCGCCGACGTGCGGCGCTTGTCGCGGGTGCGTGCGCGCTCCGGCGCGCGCATGCACCTCAATCGCGTGCTGATGCGTATCGAGCGCGGCGCCGACGGGCTGTCGGACGTCGTCGAGCGCAAGTACTTCAGTCATTCGCTCGAACGGCAGGTTTCCGGCTCCGGGCGCACGGGTCCCGACGCGTGATCTTCGACATCACGCACGACACCACCTTCGACTACGCGCAGCCGGTCAGCGTGTCGCACCAGTTGTTGCGCCTGTCGCCGCGCGCCTCGTCGCGGCAGAAGCCGCTGCACAGTCATCTGATCGTCGAACCGGCGCCGGCGATCAAGAACACGCGGCAGGACTTCTTCGGCAACGAGATCACCTACTTGACGGTGCAGGTGCCGCACGAGCGCCTGACGATTCGCGCTGCGTCGCGCGTCGAAGTGCAGCCGGTCGACGGCGCGTTGTTGAATCTCGGTCCGTGTTGGGAGGACGTGGCGGCAGCGATCGATCCGCCCGCAGATCGCGCGGCGCTCGAAGCGAGTCAGTTCGCGTTTGCATCGCCGTACATCGACGTCGACGACGCGATCACGGACTTTGCGCGCGAGACGTTCACCGCACGCAAAGCGTATTTGCCTGCCGTGATGGATCTGACTGCACGGATCTTCCACGAATTTCACTACGAAGGCGGTGTCACCGACGTTTGGACGCCGGTCAGCGAAATCCTCGCGAAGCGACGCGGCGTCTGTCAGGACTTCGCGCATCTGCAGATCGCGGCGCTGCGCAGCCTCGGTTTGCCGGCGCGCTACGTCAGCGGTTATCTGCTCACCCATCCCGCTGAGGGGAAGTCGAAGATGATCGGAGCCGACGCGTCGCACGCGTGGGTCGCGGTGTGGTGTCCGCAATTCGGTTGGGTCGAGTTCGATCCGACGAACAATTTGATGCCGTCGGACGAACACATCGCGCTCGCGTGGGGGCGCGACTATGGCGACGTCAGTCCGACCACCGGCATCATCATCGGCGGCGGCGCCCACACCGTGAACGTCGCCGTCAGCGTCGAGGCGATCACCGGCTGATCGCGTTCGTATGATCGGGCGTATCATCGGACCCCCTCCGTTTGGCAGGCGCGAGGAAAGCGACGATGGCTCGATTCGACAAGGACACCACTGCTGAGGAAGCGAGCGCCGGCGTCGATTTGTCCGGCAAGACCGTGCTCGTCACCGGTGTGAACTCCGGCATCGGTTTCGAAACGATGCGCGTACTCGCGCAACGCGGCGCGCACGTGATCGGCACCGCGCGAACGCGCGCCAAGGCGGCCGAGGCGGCGCAACGGGTGAACGGCCAGGTCACGCCCGTCGCGTGCGAACTCGAAGATCGGCGTTCCATTCGCGCCTGTGCGGAGGCGGTCGGCGCGCTCGGTCATCCGCTCGACGTCTGCATCGCCAACGCCGGCATCATGGCGCTGCCGACGCTCGAGCAGATCGAAGGGATCGAGAAGCAGTTCGCG
Source organism: Pseudomonadales bacterium (assembly GCA_035686405.1). Classification (GTDB taxonomy): domain Bacteria; phylum Pseudomonadota; class Gammaproteobacteria; order Pseudomonadales; family Azotimanducaceae; genus DATJGR01. Next base: position 18,146 of record DASRZO010000195.1, read on the forward strand.
ACGAATCATCTCGGCCATTACCTGCTCGTGCGTTTGCTGCAACCGCAGATCGAAGCCGCGCGCGTAGGCCGCGTGGTCGTCGTCAGCAGCGCCGCGCATGTGCAGGCGCCCGACGTCGGTATCGAATTCGACAACCTGTCGGGCGAGCGCGGCTATCGGCCGTGGCGCGCATACGGTCAGTCGAAGCTCGCGAACATCCTGTTCGCGAAAGCGCTCGCGACGCGGTTGCCGTCCGGACGAACCGCGAACGCACTGCATCCGGGCGTCATCGCAACGAATCTCGGGCGACACATGAATCCGCTCTTTGCCGGCGCAGCCAAGGCCGCGATGCGTTTGTTCGCGAAGAGCGTAGAGCAGGGCGCGGCGACGAGCTGCTACGTCGCGACTCGACCGGAGCTGAGCGGTATCACCGGGCAATACTTCTCGGACTGCGCCGTCGTCGAACCGAGCCGAATGGCGCGCGACGAAGCGTTGGCAGAGCGGTTATGGGAAACGTCGGCGAAGCTCGTGGGTCTGGATGCCTGATCGCGCCCGGCGGAACCCAACGAATTTATTGGTCGGAGTGACAGGATTTGAACCTGTGGCCCCCACGTCCCGAA
>DASRZO010000196.1:0-3936 GCA_035686405.1 Pseudomonadales bacterium
GCGTCGCCGGATGGTCCGGGGCGACTTGCGTTGCCGCGGCCAACGCCGCGGCGGCGCCGGCGTCGTCGCCGAGCGCCGCGCATGCCCGACACAATTCGAGCAGATACGCGTGCGTGTTCGGTTCGCACTCGAGCGCGCGCCGGTAAGCATCGCACGCCGCCGCATGCCGGCCTTGCAGCGCACTCACCCGGCCGAGCTTCGCCCATCCGCGAGCGCTGCTGGGTTGTTGCGCGACGACCGCGTGCAACTCCTCTGCCGCCGCGTCGAACCGCCGCGTCGCTTCGAGCAACTCCACCAAATTGAAACGAAAGCCGGTTTCGTTCGGTTCGCGCTGCACGGCCTTGCGCAGCCACGGCTCGGCATCGGCTAGCCGATTGAGGCGCACCAGCGTCAACCCGTACAGGCTCTGCGCTTCGGCATCGAGAGCGCGCAGATCGAGCGCGGCGCGAAACTCGGCGAGGGCGTCGGCATAGCGGCGTCGTCGATACGCTTCGACGCCGCGCGCGATCAAATCGTCGAACTGCCGGCGCGCCATCGAATCAGCCGTTCTTCAATCCCAACGCGGCGAGTTTGCTCGCGTAGCGCTCTTTCACCGCGTCTTCGTCGCTCAAACGTTCGGCCAGCGACAGCGCAGAGCGCGCGTCGGCCATGTTGCCCATGTGGTAATGCACGAGGCCTTCGAGGAAGTAGAAACGGTGATCGTCGCGCTTCAACCGAATGGCCGCACCGATCTCGGCGAGCGCCGTCGGATAGTCGGCCGCGGCGTACGCCTGTTGCGCGAGCGCGTAGTGGTGATAGGGATTGATGGCGTCGTAGTGCGCGATCCGCGACCGATACTCCGCTGCCGCACGGGGATCACCCGTCTTGTCGTACACCTTCGCGAGATTCGTCATCGCGGACTGGTCGTTCGGGTCGAACGCGAGCGCCTGTTCGTATGCCGCGCGCGCCAAATCGTACCGTGCTTGTCGCGCATACAACGCGCCTAGGTTGACCCACACGCTCGACTCGCGCGGATCTTGCGCGAGCGCCCGCTTGAAATTCGCGAACGCGCCCCGGAGATCGCCGGCGCGCAGCGCTTCGACACCGCGGTTGTTGTAGAAGAGCGCGAACGCGGTCTTGTCCGGGACGACGCGCCGCGGATAGGCGGTCTGAAAGTCCGCCATGTTGAAATCGACCACGTAGTCGCGTCGGAACATGATCGGTCCCGCCGACGAGTTCGAACGCACGCCGTGCAGGATGACGTCGATGTGGCCGTTGCGGATGACCCAACCGTCGATCGAGTCCCACATCGGCGGCACGTCGACCACCTGATACTGCGCATCGAGTTCGCTCGCGCGCGCGAGCGCGACGAACAGATTCGTGAACGACAGACAGTTGCCGCTGCGCGCCGTGAACGTCTGCGCGGCCGTCAGCGTGCGGTCGTTCTCGTACGACAGGTCGAGATAGCCGGAGCTCTGCATCCCCGCCATCAAACGGCGCATGCGCATCGTTTCGATCGGCGACTCGCGGCCGTTGGCTGCCACGAAGGCGCGCATGGCGTCGGACAAACCGAGGACATCGACCTCGTCGGCTGCGGCGACGTCCACGCCGAACAACGCCCGACCATCCAACAGAGGGGCGTGATCGGCCATCGTCGGCGTCGGCGCAACGTGCGCGCAGCCGGCCATCGCCGTCCACACAATCGCCATTGCAACGTAGCGCACCATGTTTCCGATCGTCCTCCAGACCGACCTAGAATGGAACCGCTTCGGCCACGGCATGGACGCATGTCTCAATCGATCCTCGCCTCGCGCGCACTCGACGGGTTGCTGTCCTCGCTCGGGGTTTCGGGCTCGGCGACGATCGCCGCGAGTGCGCCGCTCTATCGCACGCGTTTCGCCGTCGCAGATGCGGCCGCGGCCGCGCTCGCCGCCACCGGCGTCGTCGCCGCAGAACTCGCCGGTTCGCGCGGCGCGGTCCGCGTCGACCGGCGCCGGGCCGAAGCATCGCTGCTGAGCTTCGCATTGCAACGCTTCGCCGATCCCGCGCGCGCGCCGGAACAACGCCTCGCGCCGGAGCAGCGTTCGCCGGTCGCCGGGTTTCATACGACGCGCGACGGCCGCACCGTCTACCTGCACGCGGGCTTTCCGCACAACACGCGCGGCCTGCTCGATCTGCTCGGCGTCGACGAGCGGCGCGACGCAGTCGTCGCGGCAGTGGCGCGTCGCGATGCCCGCGAACTCGAAGACGCCATCGGCGCCGCGGGGCTCTGCGGCGCGATGGTACGCACGCCGAGCGAGTGGGACGCGTGCGATGCCGGACGCACGCTGGCCGCGCGCCCGGTCGTCGAGATCGTGCAAGTCGGCGACAGTCCGCCGCAGCCGCTGCCGATCGGCGGCGGCCGTCCGCTCGACGGCGTGCGCGTACTCGATCTCACCCGCGTGCTCGCGGGGCCGACGTGCGCGCGGACCCTCGCGCTCTACGGCGCGGATGCGCTGCGCGTCGGCGCACGCGACTTGCCGTCGATCCCGCTCTTCGTCGCCGATACCGGGCTCGGCAAGCGCGCGACGTTCATCGATTTGAAGAGCGAGCCCGGCCGCGCGGCGCTCATGGCGCTGGTCGATCGCTGCGACGTCTTCTCGCAGGGTTATCGCAGCGGCGCGCTCGAACGGCTCGGCTTCGGTGTCGCCGACGTCGTCGCGCGGCGGCCGGGTGTCGTGTACGTGTCGATCAATTGCTATGGCCACGAGGGCGCCTGGCGCGCGCGACCGGGTTGGGAGCAACTCGCGCAGACGGTGACCGGCATGGCGTACACGCACGGTCGCGACCTGCACGGCGATTTACCCGGAGAAGGCACGGCGGAGTTGTTGCCCGCTGCCGTCAACGATTACACCACCGGCTATCTCGCCGCGTACGGCGCGATGGTCGCGCTGCTGCGGCGCGCGCAATTCGGCGGCAGCTATTGGGTGCGCGTGTCGCTCGCGCGCACCGCGATGTGGGTGCGCGGCCTCGGCGTCGCCGCCGCCTTGCCGACGCCGGTCGCTCTCGCCGATGCAGAGCTCGCGTCGATGCGGCGCCAAATCGACACCGCGTGGGGCCCGCTCGAACACTTGCAGCCCGCCGTGTCGGTCGACGGTGTGTCTGTCGGATGGCAGTCGCCGCCGGTGCCGCTCGGCACGCACCCGCCGGCCTTTGCCGCCGACGCGTAACGATTCCCACCGAATTGGCACGCCCCGGCGAATTGGTTTAGCGTCTCGATCTCTCCGGGGGAACGCCATGAACGACACTCCACAACCGACCGCGGCATTGGCGCAACGCATTCGCGCGACGCGCTGGTCGACCATGCCGGCCGCTGCGCGCACGGTCGCAAAGCAATGCATCCTCGACTTCGTCGGCGTCACGCTCGCCGGCGCACGCGAGCCGCTCGCCGACATCCTGAACGCCGACGCGGCGGATCTCGGCGGCCACCCGCAAGCGGCGTTGATCGGTCGCGGCACGCGCGCGTCGGTCGAGCAAGCAGCGCTGATCAACGGCGCCGCGGGCCACGCGCACGACTACGACGACGTGCACATGGCGATGAACGGTCATCCGACGGTACCGGTCGCACCGGCGGTGCTCGCACTCGCTGAACATCACCGCAAAGGGGCGCGCGAACTGCTCGCCGCGTTCGCCGCCGGTGTCGACGCCGAATGCATCATCGGCCGTTACATCGGCGCATCGCACTACGCCGAGGGCTGGCACGCGACCGGTACGCTCGGCAGCTTCGGCGCTGCGGCGGCCGCAGCGAATCTGCTCGGCCTCGATGCCGAACCGACCGCGCGCGCGCTCGGCATCGCCGGCACGCAAGCGGCCGGGCTCAAATCGCAGTTCGGCACGATGTGCAAACCGCTGCACGCGGGCCACGCGGCAGCGACCGGGGTCCAAGCAGCACGGCTCGCCGCGCGCGGCTTCACGAGC
>DASRZO010000197.1:0-2358 GCA_035686405.1 Pseudomonadales bacterium
CCCCTCGCCAAATCCGGAGCCCGCGCGCGCGGCCGCCTGTCGCTGTCGTTCATCGCGACGACGCTCGCGCTCGACATGCTCGCGCAATCGATTTCGTTTCCCGTACTTCCGCGCCTGACCGAGACGTTGCTCGGCGGCGACTTGCCGGCGACCGCCCGTTGGGTCGGCGTGCTAGAAGTCGCGTGGGCGATCCCGCAGTTCTTCGCCGCGCCGGTGCTCGGCATGCTGTCGGATCGATTCGGCCGCCGCCCCATCGTCGTGTTGTCCGTATTCGGTGTCGGCATCGAACTGGCGATCGGTGCGCTCGCGCCGAACGTCTGGTGGCTGCTGGCCGCACGCATCCTGTGCGGCTTCACGTGCGGCGCGCAGGCGGCCGCGCTGAGCTACGTCGCCGACGTCACCGGCCCCGACGAGCGCACCAAAGCGTTCGGCTGGATGAACGTAGCGATGTGGACCGGGATCGTGGTGGGTCCGCCGCTCGCGGGTCTGTTCGCGTTGGTCGACATCCGCGCGCCGTTCGTCGCGGCCGCGGCGATCGCGCTCGCGAACGGCTTATTCGGCTACTTCGTGTTGCCGGAGTCGTTGCCGTCGGAGCGGCGCGCGGCGTTCGTGTGGTCGAAGGCGACGCCGGCGGGTTCCATCGACCTGTTGTTGCAGCGCCCGGGCCTTTGGGTGTTCGGCGTCGCGATGCTGTTCACGTGGCTCGCGTTCCAAGCCAACGACAACATGATGGTGCTGTACACGTTGTATCGGTACGAGTGGAGCGCGCTGACGTTCGGCGTGTTCACGATCGGTTTGTCGCTCGTCGGTATCGCGGTACAGGGATGGTGGGCCGGACGCGTCGCGGCGCTTTTCGGCGAACGGCGTGCGGCGATCGCAGGGCTCGCGCTGCACGGCGTCGGGATGGCGGCCGCGGGTCTTGCGCCGACGGGCGCGTGGTATGCGCTCGCGAATTTGCCGAGCGTGCTCGGCGGCATCGCGACGCCGGCGATCCAGACCCTGATGTCGACGAAGGTCGCGCCGGACGAGCAAGGTCGCTTGCAAGGCGCGATCGGTGCGATCGCGAGTTTCACGAGCATCATGGCGCCGATCACGTTCACACGGCTCTTCGCGTGGGCGATCGCGGGCGAGCGCGGACCGGCGTGGTCGGGGCTCACGATCCTGATCGGCGCTGCGCTGAGTCTGCTCGCCGCAGCGCTCGTGCTCGCGAAAACCGAGGAGCGCGCGGACAGCGCTGCGCCCGCGTAGCCGCGACGCTGATCTGTCCGACGTCGAACGCCGTGTCGGTTGCGGAGCGGTCGCCGACGCGACGGACGGTCGGGCGGCGCAGGCAGGCGAGCGCCGTTCAGGCGTAACGGAAGCGCTCGCCGACCATCTGTTCGCTCTTCGCCCACAGCGCGTCGGCGCGCGCCGGGTCGAGCGCGTAGGCGCGCACGCCGTTGCGGACGTTCGGATCGTTCTGGAGTTCGGCGACGTGGCAGTCCTCGCAGTATTTGCCGCCGACGTCCGCGGCCGGTGCGACGACCGCGGTCCACACCTGCGTCGCCGCGCCCTGCGGAATCGTCTTGAACTTGAACGTCGACGGACCCGCCGGCATCAGTTGCGCGATGAGTTCCGGCGTCAAATGGCGGCCGAGTTCCGTTTGAATGCCGCCCGGATGCACCGCCGCCGCGCGCACGCCGCGCTTGCCCAGGCGCCGATCGAGGCCGACGGAGAAGAGGATGTTCGCCGTCTTCGACCGGCCGTACGCGACGAACGGGTGATATTGCCCGCGTTCGAAGTTCGGATCGTCCAGATCGACGTCGGCGAAGCGATGGCCGGCGGACGACAGGTTCACGATGCGGCCGCCGGATTTCACGAGCGGCGCAATGCGATTCACGAACACGAAGTGCCCGAGGTGATTCGTGCCGAACTGCGTTTCGAATCCGTCCAACGTTTTGCCGAAGGGGCACGCCATGACGCCGGCGTTCGCGATCACGACGTCGAACGGCTTGCCGGCGGCGACCAATGCGTCGGCCGCCTTGCGACAGCTCGCGAGCGACGCGAGATCCAATTCGACGAACTCGAGGCTGCCGCGTTTCGGCGCGCCTTCGAGCGCGGCGCTCGTTGCGCGACGCGCCTTGTCGAGATCGCGCGCGGCGCCGACGACAGTCGCGTTGTGCGCCATCAATGCACGGATGGTCTCGACACCGAGCCCGGCCGATGCGCCGGTGACGAGGATGCGTTTGCCGGTGAGATCGACGCCCGCGAGGACGTCATCGGTGGTCGATTCGGCGCCGAATGGTGTTGCCATGATGGTGATGCTCCAGTGTGAGTGGTGAATTGGAACTCGTGGTTGTGGCTCGATCTCGCCGCGCC
>DASRZO010000198.1:0-8025 GCA_035686405.1 Pseudomonadales bacterium
GCCTGTCACGACGCCTGTCACGGGAGGGCTCCATGCAATTCGCGATCAATCGGTTGGACATGTCGGGCGTCGACGCCTTCGCCGCGTCGGCCGCGCGCGCCGAAGCACTCGGGTGGGATTACGGTTTGATTCCGTGTTCACCGTTGTTGGTGCGCGACCCGTACGTGTTGCTCGCGTTCGCCGCGCGCGCGACCGAGCGCATCGTGCTCGGCACGCTGCTCGACACACCGGTCATCCGGCATCCGGCGGCGATTGCCTCGGCGATCGCCACCGTCGCCGAACTCGCGCCGGGGCGCACGCTGCTCGGCCTCGGCGTCGGCGATACCGCGGTACGCCTGAACGGCTTGGCCCCGGCGCGGGTCGCCACGCTCGAACGCGCCGTCAACGCCATCCGCGCGCTGCTGGAGGGACGCGAACTCGACGTCGGCGCGGCACGCCCCGCGCGCCTGCGCCACGCCCCGTCCGCAACCGCGAACGTGCCGGTGTGGGTCGCGGCGCAAGGTCCGCGCGCGCTGCGGATGGCCGGTGCACGCGCCGACGGCGTGTTCATCCGCGTCGGTACCGATCCGCGCAACATCACGCGCGCCTATCACCAAGTCCGCGAAGGGGCGCGCGATGCCGGACGCCGCGTCGACGACGTGCGCATCGGCGCGATCTTCCACGTCGGCTACGACGAGGATGCGAGCCGCGCGGAGACGCTCGGCAAGGCGATCGCGGCCGGCTACTACGAATACTCGCCGTATCTCTTCGACGCCATCGGCATGGAGTGGCGCGGCACCGATGTGGAGGAACTGAAGCGCCGGGTATTCCCAGACTTCCACCATGCTCGCGATCTGCTCGCGGCCGGTCGCGCCGTCGATTTCCTGCCGCGCGCGGCCGCCGATGCGTTCGCGCTGCGCGGTTCGTTCGCCGACATCGCGCAGCAGCTCGAGCGCGCGCTCGACGTCGACGTGCCGATCGAGATCGTGCTGCCGCATCCGATGCTCGCGCCGGACACGGCGATCGACTATCTCGCCGAATTCGCGCACCGCGTGATCGCGCCGGCGCGCCGCTGACGGCCCGGCTATCGACGCGCCCGCGGCGGGCTATACCATCCACCGACACGAACGGGAGAACAGCGATGGGACGACTCGACGGCAGAGTGTGCTTGATCACCGGCGCGGCGCGCGGCCAAGGGGCCGAGGAAGCGCGCATCTTCGCCGACGAAGGCGCGATCGTGTGGCTCGCCGACGTGCTCGACGACGTGGGCACGAAGACGGCGGCCGCCGTCGGCGGTACCTATCGGCATCTCGACGTCCGCAGCGAGCGCGAATGGGCCGCGCTGGTCGATGAAATCCTGACGCGCGACCGGCGCATCGACGTGCTCGTCAACAACGCCGGCATCTTCCGCGGCAACCGCATGCGCGACACGACGCTCGAAGAGTTCAACGCGGTGATGGACGTGAACTGCGTCGGCGTCTTCCTCGGCATGCGCACCGTCGCCGGCCCGATGCGCGACGCAGGGTCCGGCAGCATCGTCAACATCTCGTCGCTCGCCGGCATGCAATCGGCCGCCGGCGCGTTTGCGTACGGCACGTCGAAGTGGGCCGTGCGCGGCATGACGAAGAGCGCCGCGGTCGAACTGGCCCGCCGCGGCGTGCGGGTGAATTCGATCCACCCGGGTTTGATCGAGACCGACATGCTCGATCAGATCCAAGCCGATCGCGAACGCATGGTGAGCCGCGTGCCGCTCGGCCGTTCGGCGAAAGCGAGTGAAGTGGCGACGCTCGCGCTCTTCCTCGCGAGCGACGACAGCTCCTATTGCACCGGCGCCGAGTTCATCGTCGACGGCGGCCTATACGCGGTCTAACGACTTCAGTTGACCGCGAACGCCGGCGCCGCGTTGTCCCAATAGATCCTGCGGATCGTCTCTCGCGGCAGTGGCTGCTGCTCGAGCCGGTCCATGCCGGACGGCCACGTGCCGTCCGGGTGCGGGTAGTCGGTGTTGAACGTCAAATTCGCGTCGCCGACCAAGGCAACGACGCTCGGCAACGTCATCTCGTCGCCGCGGCACGCGACCAGGAAATTCGACTTGAAGTAGTCCGTCGGACGACGCTTCAAGTCCGGGTGTTCGGCGTTGTTCGAGAATTCGTAGTGCTGCTCCATGCGCTGCAGCCAATACGGCAGCCACCCGGCGTCGGCTTCGACGTGGACGATCTTGAGCGTCGGATGACGTTCGATCACGCCGAACCAGATGAGGCTCATCATCGCGACCATCGCCTCGAACGGGTGCGCGATGATGTGACCGGACGTGTGCGTCTCCATCCGTTCGCCGAACGACGGCAGATACGGCGAACCGGAGTCGTGCAGGCACACCGGCAACCCGAGCCGCGCGATCTCCGCCCACAGCGGTTCGTAAGCCGCGTGATGCAAGTTGCGATTCTCGATCGGATTCGGCCGCACGTAGAAACACGCCGCGCCTTTCCCTGCCGCCCGGCGCGCCTCCTCGAGCGCGAGGTCCGGCGCCTGCATCGGCAGCATCGCCGCCATCCGCAACCTTTTCGGCGCGGTCGAACAGTATTCGAGACTCCAATCGTTGTACGCGCGGCAACAGGCGGCCAAGAGTTCGAGATCGCGAAACGGTTTGCCGAGCAGTTGCCCGCCGACCGTCGGATAAATGACCTGCGCGTCGACGCCTTGCGCGTCCATGTCGTCGATCCGGCTCGCCGGGCTGAACCCGGCCGCACGCGTCTTCGCGAAGCGCTGCATCGCGCGCGCCGACGCAGCGATGAATTCCGGCGAATCCATCGGATACGAGCCGTGCTGTTTGGTCAGCGCCTCGCCTTCGACGCACATGCCTTTCTTGCCGTGTGCGATCTCGCCGACGCGCGGTGCCCGATCGGCGAACACCGGATCGATGTAGTCGGCCCACATCGACGGCGGCTCCATCTGGTGACAATCGGTGTCGATCACTCGGTATCCGTTGCGCATGTTCGCCCTCCTCGGTCCGGCCGTTTCGTATTTAACTCCATCAGGCTTCGAACGCCAGTCGGCGCGCGGTGTATGCTCGCGTGCCGTGCCCGAAATCCAACGGCGAGACACGTACGATCATGCACGAACATCATCACGCGCTCTTCGAACAATTTTGGCGCGCCGCGATCGGCGCGACACTCGATGTATCGGCGGCGTACGGCAAATACTCGATCGACGACGCGCTCGCGGTGCAACTCGACATCCTCGACCGCTGGTGCAGCCGGGGCGAGTCGTTAGGCGGCTGGAAGGTCGGGCTCACGTCCGGATCGTCGCGCGACGCGTTCGGCAAAGGCATCCGGCCGTTCGGCCACGTGCTGCGCAACCGCGTCATCGCCTCCGACGACGAACTGAAATACGCCTACATCAAACACTGCGGCGTCGAAAACGAGTTGTGCTTCATCATGGACCGCGACCTGCGCGGATCCGCGGTGACGGCGGCGAGTGCGCGTGCGGCGGTTCGCGGCGTCGCACCGGCGTTCGAGATCAACGAGACGCGGGTCACCGGCAAGGTCGACGCGGCATCGCGCGTCGCCGACAACTTGTCGCAATGGGGTATCGTCGTCGGCCCCGTCACGAAGCCGATCCCCGACGATTTCGATTTCGACGCGCTCGAGATCGTGCTGCGGCACGACGGCGTCGAAGTCGAACGCACCGCCGCGCGCGGCCACATCGACGATCACTTCGAATCGCTCGCGACGTTGACGCGTCAGCTCGCGAAGTTCGACCGCGGCCTGCGCGCCGGCGACCGCATCATCACGGGGTCGTTCACGCGCCAGCCGGTCACGGGACCCGGGCGCTGGGACGCCGACTTCGGTCCGCTCGGCACCGTGGCGATCCGCTTCTCCTGACGGCTCGACTGGAGCGCACGATGAAGATCCTGATCATTCCGGGCCTCACGTTACCGGACGTATCGGACGACGACGTCGCGCGCATCCGCGACGCGGCCGGACCCGGTGCGCGTGTCGTCGTCACGTCTGCGCGCCAGGCACACGAGCACGCCGAAGACGCCGACGTCATCCTCGGCTTCGTGCCGCCGGCATTGTTCCAGGCCGCGCCGCGACTGCGGTGGGTCCACGCGATCGCATCCGGCGTCGACGCGTTTCTGTATCCGGAGTTCGCGCACAGCAACGTCGTGCTGACGAGCGAGAAAGGGCTCGTCGGCGAACACCTCGCCGACCACGCGTTCGGATTGCTGCTGATGCTGACGCGGCAACTCGCGACCGCGCTGAAGCACGGACCCGACGCTTGGAATCACCGCCCGGAGATGCGCCGGCTCGAGATCGAACTGACCGGCCTCACGCTCGGCATCGTCGGGTTCGGCGGCACCGGCCGCGCGATGGCGCGCCGCGGTGCGGCGTTCGGCATGCACTGCCGCGCGATCGACCGCGATCCGGTGCCGACATCGCCGGAAGTTTCTGCCGTCGGCCGACCGAGCGATTTCCACTCGCTGCTCGCCGCATCCGACGTCGTCGCCGTGTGCGTGCCGTTGACGCGCGAGACGCAGGGGATGTTCGACGCCGCCGCGTTCGCCTCGATGAAACCGTCAGCGATCCTCGTCAACGTGACGCGCGGCGAAGTGATGGACGAAGCGGCACTGGTCGACGCGCTCGAACGCGGCCGCATCGGCGGCGCGGCGCTCGACGTCGCCCCGCGCGAACCGCTGCCGGCCGACAGCCCGTTGTGGCGTCTGCCGAACGTCGTGATGACCCCGCACACGGCCGGCGCGAGCCAATACCGCGCGGCGCGCAACATCGACCGATTCGTGACGAACATCGGGCGCCTGCGGCGCAACGAGCCGCTCGAGGGCGCCATCGACAAATCGCTCGGCTATTGACGAGACACGCCTAAGGCACGCAATAATCGCGTCACCTCGGGCGGATATAAAAGGAGGTGATCGTGACATCTGTTGTAGGGGGGCCGGTCATTTGACCGGCCCTTTTTCTTTGCGCCAATCACGTTCTCTGCACCGATCGGTTTTCTTGCGCCGATCTTTGCGCCGATGAAGAACTTCCGCGACAAGGTCGCCGCGATCACCGGCGCAGGCTCCGGCATGGGTCGCGCACTCGCATTGGAACTCGCTTCACGCGGCTGCGCCGTCGCCATCGCGGACATCGGGCAGGCGCCGCTCGACGAGACCGCCGCATCGTTGCGCGCCGCGAACGCCATCGTTTCGACGCACGTCGTCGACGTGGCCGACCGCGCCGCGATGGAGCGATTCGCCGCCGACGTCGTGCGCATTCACGGTCGGGTGAATCTCGTCTTCAACAACGCCGGCGTGTCGGTGACGAACACGATCGAACAGACGAGCTACGACGACTTCGAGTGGCTGATGAACATCAACTTCTGGGGCGTCGTGCACGGTACGAAAGCGTTCTTGCCGTACCTCAAACAGGTCGACGAAGCGCACATCGTCAACACCGCGAGCATCTTCGGCGTCGTCGCCTTCCCGACGCAGGGCGCCTACAACGCGTCGAAGTTCGCGGTGCGCGGCTTCACCGAGGCGTTGCGGCAAGAACTCGCCGACACCCACATCGGCGTCAGCTGCGTGCAGCCCGGCGGCGTGAAGACGAACATCGTGAAGACGTCGCGCTACTACGCCCAGGACAACGCAGCACCGACGAAGGACGAAATGGTGCAGAACTTCGAACGCATGGCCGCGCTGACGCCGCAGCAAGCGGCGCAGCAGATTCTCGCCGGTGTCGAACGCAACCGCGGCCGGGTGTTGGTCGGCAAGGACGCGAAACTGCTCGCGTGGGTGCAGCGGCTCTTTCCGGAGAGTTACGCGCGCCGCCTCAACGCGATGACCGACCTCATGCAGCGCAACTGACGCCGCTACTCCGTCGAGTATTGCGGCAAGTGCTCGAACGCGCCTGCAATCGCGACGAGCGTCCGCGCTCTGCGTCGGCCGACGTCAGTCCTTCCCGCGCGGGTGCGCGTCGATCACGGCCGAGGCGAGTAGCGCGCACAGCGCGATCAGCTCGGATACGCACCGCACTTCGGCGCCGAACGCCCACTGTTCGCGCAACACCGTCCAATTGGCCGGGGCCGCCGTCGGCGACGCCGCGACGAATACCCGCGTCACCGGCTCCATCCACGAGTAATACGCGACCGGATACGCCACCAACAAGGCCGCTACGGCGCCGAGCGTGAGCCACAGCGCCACGCGCCGACCGCGCAGCAGCAACGCGAGAACGAGCGTCGCCGCGATTGCGACCGGTTCGAGCAAGCGCCCGACGTCGCGCGGACCCCATGCGAGATACGCCGCCTTTTGCACGGTGATGTACGTCCCACTGTCGTACGTCGCCGCGCCGAATCGCTCGAGCATCTGCGCCGTGGCGAGTCCGGCGAGCAACGCAACGAGAAGCAGCGTCACGAAACGCCATCCGCGAATGAGCATACTTTCCACCGCTGTCGGCTCGACCGCGCCGTCGCGTGCGAACCCCATGACCGATTTTGATGCGCCCGCTGGCCGGAACCGACCTTATCGAATACCGCGCCGCTCGCGTAGCATGACCGCACATTGCAGCAGGAGTCTCAGTCGATGCACGGCGCATCTCGAACCCCGACCGACGTCGCCATCAACCCGCGCCACCCGACGTTCGACCTCGCCGAATGTCTGGCGCGCAATTGGCACGGCGGCGACCCGTTCCGCACGGCGTTCTTCAACGCGCTGTCGCTGACGTTCCCGAAGGGCGAGAAGTTCTTCATCGACAGCGTCCGCGCGTTTCAGCGCGACGTCACGGATCCGAAGCTCAGCCAAGAGATCCGCGGCTTCATCGGCCAAGAAGCGATCCACAGCCGCGAGCACAAGCAGATGAACGACATGCTCGCGCGCGAACGCGGCTTCGACGTCGGCAAGATCGACGCGCGGCTCGATCGCGACACGCAATGGGCGATGGACAACTTGTCGGCGATCACGCGCCTCGGCTTCACCGCCGCGACCGAACACATCACGGCGATCCTCGGCCATCAACTGCTGACGAACCCGGCGTGGCTCGACGGCGCCGATCCGCGCATGGCGGCGCTCTGGCGCTGGCACGCGGTCGAGGAGATCGAGCACAAGGCCGTCGCATTCGACACGTACCTCGCGTGCGGCGGCAGCCGCAAGGCGTTGCGTACGGGACTCCGCGTCGAAACGTGGAGCCTCTTCAATCACGTGCGCGCGGGCATCTATCTGATGCTGAAGAAGGACGGCCTGCACCTGAAGCCGCGCGTGTGGATCGACGGTTGGAAGTGGCTCTTCGGCAAAGACGGCATCCTGCGTCAAGCGATTCCGGCGTGGCGCGAATTCATGCGCGACGACTTCCATCCTTGGAACACCAACAACCGCGCGTTGATCGAGCGCTGGGTCGCGAGCGCCGCCTGACGTGACGCATACGTCTCCCCGGCCGCAGCGCGCGTTGGCGGACGGGCGTCAGTAGACGTGAACACCCTGATCGGACACCTGCTCGCGAGCGCACTCGCGGTCGGCATCGTCTTCATCACCGTCGCGATGCACTACGAAGCGCTGCGCTTCCTCGGCCGCACGCTCGGCGCGCACGTCCACAAAAGGATCGGCGTGCTGCTCGTGATGCTGGGCCTCTTGGTCGCACACGCGCTCGAGATCTGGGTCTTCGCGTTCGGCTACATGTTCGCGAACTGGGCGCCGGACATGGGTCACATCGCGGGCGTCGAGCATCCGGACGCGTTCGACTACATGTATTTGTCGTCGATGGTCTACGCGACCGTCGGCTTCGGCGACATCGTGCCGGTCGGCGCGATGCGGATGATCTCGGCGGCCGAAGCGCTGACCGGCCTCGCGCTGATCACGTGGTCCGCGTCGTTCACGTTCCTCGCCATGCAGAAGTTCTGGCCCGCGCCGCTGGCGGACGAGCAGAAGTAACTCCCGCGTTCGAGGATTTGGCTCCCATCCGGGTGGGAGTGCCGGTATTGGGTCCGTAGGGACGCTGCGAGTACGTCCATGTAGCTTCTCCTCGGCATCCATGCCTCGGAGACCCTACGGACCCAATACCG
>DASRZO010000199.1:0-2319 GCA_035686405.1 Pseudomonadales bacterium
GTCGCGCTGCGACACCATCGCGTCACGCGTCGCGATCTCGGAGTCGCGCAACTTCAACTCGGCGTCGCGCTGCGCGATCTGCGCGGCGCGTTCGTTCAACTCCGCATCGCGCTCGGCGAGCAACGCATCGCGCTCGGCGATTTGCGCTTCGCGCGCACCCAGTAGCGCATCGCGATCGGCCGATTGCGCCGCGTGTTCTGCCAGTTGAGCGTCGCGCTGTGCCACCGCCGCGTCGCGTTCGGCGAGCGTCGTCTCACGCGCTTTGATCGTCGCGAGCAGCTTCGGTACGCGCGCTTGCCACTTCGCGGCCTCGGCGCGTTCGCGCTCGACTTCGCCGTCGCGCGTCGCGAGCGCCGCTTCGAGCGCGCGCACGCGTTGCACCTCGGCATCGAGGTGCTCGCGGAGACTTCGCTGCGTCTGCTCTTGCGTTTCGAGTTCACCGCGCAAGCGGTCCGCGGTCGCTTCGAGCTCGGCGGCGGATGCGCTGATCGGCGCGACCGGCAGCGAAATGAACGACGGCGCCGCCGACGCGGCGAGTCGCGCGTCGCGTTCGGCGATCTCCGCGGTCAACGCCGAAATGCGCGCTTCCGCTGCACGCAGCTCGCGATCCTTCGCGAGAACATCGACGTCTTTTCGTTTCGCCGCGGCTTCGAGCGACGGCATTTTCCCTTTGAGCTCCGCCATTTCGGCGACGAGCGACGCGATACGTTGATCGCGATTGCGCACGCTCGTTTCGAGCGACGGAATCGAGCTCAGCGCTTCGCCGATGCGCTTCTGCAGTTCGGCTTCGCGGCTCTTGGCTTGGATACGCCGCAGCATCCAGCCGCTCAAAAAGCTGGATAGGCCGAGGATCAGCACGACGACGACTTGGACGAGCGACAGCGTCACCACGTCGCGCACCCGCAGACGCTGATCATGTCGACGCGGAAAACATCAAGCATTCGATTTCGCAATCCGTTTGCACCGAAGGTCGCCGCACCGCGGCGATGCGCAAGACGCGCCAGCGCACGATCGTCGCGGATCTCGCCGCCGATTTCGGTTAGGCACGTCTCAACGCCGCGGCAGCGGCGACCGACACTCGCAGCGTCGTCGCACGGATCGGTTCGAACTGTGATCGACGTCAAACTTCGCGCATCCATACGCTTACGTGTAGCAACTCCGTTTTGCGTCGCACTCCGCTGCGACGCCTCGCTAGAATTTCAGTCTAGGCAACGGAGAACTGCAATGGTTCGAAATCGAATGCTCCGAACGGCGACGACCGCCGCCATGCTGCTGGCGCTCGTCTCTGCGTGCGGCGAACCGGTGCGCGACGTCGGCGACGATGCCAAGGCGGCGAAGGCGCAAGCGCGCGACGCCGTGCGAGCGGCCGAAGACGCCGCGACGCGCGTCGACGAACTGAGCCGCGCCCAGGTCGAGCAAGCGCCCGCTGGCGAGCCGCCCGCTGGCGAGCCCGGGCGACACGAGTAGTATCGAAATCGAGCCTCGCGACCCAATCTCGCGGCAGAACCTGGGAGACGCAGCGATGCAACTTCGAGTCGCGGTACTCGGCGGCGGATCGTGGGGGACCACGATCGGTTCGATGGTGTCGCGCAATACGCCGACCGTGTTGTGGGCGCGCGACGCCAAGACCGTCGCCGAGATCAACGAACACCGCACCAATCGCAAATACCTCGGTGATGCGCGGCTGTCGCCGCGCTTGAGCGCGACGGCCGATCTCGGCGAGGCGGTGCACGACGCCGATGTCGTCCTCATGGGTGTACCGTCGCAGACGTTCCGCGCCACCGCCGTCGAAGTCGGCCGCCACATTCGGCCGTGGGTACCGGTGATCAGCCTCGCGAAGGGGCTCGAGTCGGGCACGCAAAAGCGCATGACCGAGATCATCACCGAGGTCTTACCGGGACATCCGCCGGGTGTACTGACCGGCCCGAACTTGGCACGCGAGATTCTCTCGGGCGCCGCGGCCGCGAGCGTGCTCGCGATGGACGACGACACGATCGTGCGGCGGCTGAAGGAGTTGTTTCGTTCGGGACTCTTTCGCGTCTACACCAACACCGACGTCATCGGCTGCGAGTTCGGCGGCGTCTTGAAGAACGTCGTCGCGATCGCAGCCGGCATGGGCGACGGACTCGGTGCCGGCGACAACACGCGCGCCGCGGTGATCACGCGCGGTCTCGCCGAAATGACGCGCCTCGGCGTCGCGCTCGGCGGCCGCACGGAAACCTTCGCCGGACTCGCGGGTATGGGCGACCTCGTCGCGACGTGCACCAGCACGCACAGCCGCAACCGCTTCGTCGGCGAGCAGCTCGGCAAGGGCCTCTC
>DASRZO010000200.1:0-4923 GCA_035686405.1 Pseudomonadales bacterium
CCGCGAACCGATCGCCGGCCCTCGGACGCCCTCCAGTCCGCAGCGCCCCTCGGTTTCGAGCGATCCTTCCAGTTCAACCGCTGCAGAGCCGGATGACCTTTCGCCGCGCACGCGAACGCGCTACAACGTCCGCCCCACTCGCAACGTCGGAAATCTCGTCATGGCGCTCATCGGAACCGTTCACTACGAAGTCCGCGACGGCGTCGCGCTGCTGACGATCGACAACCCGCCGGTCAATCCCCTCAGCAGCGGCGTCAGGTTCTATCTGTCGAAACACCTCGAGACCGCGATCGCCGATCCGAACGTGAAGGCGATCGTCGTCACCGGCAAAGGTCGCGCGTTCATCGCCGGCGCCGACATCCGCGACTTCGGCAAATCGCCGTCGGCCGACGAGCAGCCGAAGCGCCCGGCCGGCGCGTACATCGAGGAGAGCGCGAAGCCGGTCGTCGCCGCGATCAACGGCACGGCGTTCGGCGGCGGGCTCGAATTTGCGCTCACGTGTCACTACCGCGTCGCGGCGCCCGGCGCGCCGGTCGGGTTGCCGGAGATCAAGATCGGGTTGTTGCCCGGCGGCGGCGGCACGCAACGGCTGCCGCGCCTGATCGGCGCGAAAGCCGCGATGGACGCGATTCTGTCGGGCGATCCTTTCGAAACGGAGGATGCGCTGAGGCTGGGGATCGTCGACGAGATCATTCAAGGCGACCTCGTCGCCGGTGCGATCGCATTTGCGAAAGCCAAGGCGCAGCGCGGCGGGCCGCATCCGTTGGTGCGCGACCGCAGCGACAAGGTCCGCGCCGACCGCGCGAATCCGAACCTGTTCAAGGACGCGCAAGCGTTCCTCGCGCGCCGGTTGCGCGGTCAATTCAACGGCCAGATGGCGTATGAATGCGTCAAAGCGGCGGTCGAGCTCGACAGCTTCGACGCCGGCATGAAAGTCGAGCGCGACAATTTCCAGAAGTGCCTGACGCACCCGCAGCGCGCCGCGATGATCCACGTCTTCTTCGCCGAACGCCAAGCGGCGCGCGTGCCGGACGTGCCGGCCGACACGCCGAAGCTCGACGTGAAATCCGCCGCGACCGTCGGCGCCGGGCTGATGGGCGGCGGCATCGCGATGAACTTCGCGAACGTCGGCATTCCGGTGACGGTGCTCGAGATGAACGACGAGGCGTTGCAGAAAGGCCTCGGCGTGATCAAGAAGAACTACGCGCGCATGGTCGACGGCGGCCGCATCACGCAAGCGCAGATGGATGAACGCGTGGCCCTCATCAAAGGCACGACGGAATACGCGGACATCGGCAGCGCCGACGTCGTGATCGAAGCGGTGTACGAGAACCTCGACCTGAAGAAGGAGATCTTCAAGAAGCTCGACGCGACGATGAAGAAAGGCGCCATTCTCGCCAGCAACACCTCGGCGCTCGACATCGACCAGATGGCGGCGATGACGGCGCGGCCGGAGAGCGTCGTTGGGATGCACTTCTTCAGCCCGGCCAACGTGATGCAGTTGCTCGAGGTCGTGCGCGGCGAGAAATCGTCGAAGCAATCGATCGCGACCGCGATGGCGCTCGGCAAGACGATCGACAAGATTCCGGTCTTGTCGAAGAACGCGCGCGGCTTCATCGGCAACCGCATGCTCGGCGGCTACACGCAGCAAGCCGGCGAGATCATCCTACAAGGCGCGTTGCCGGAGCAGGTCGACAAGGTCATCTACGACTTCGGCTTCAACATGGGCCCGTTCGCGATGAACGACCTCGTCGGCCTCGACCTCGGCTGGCGCGCGCGCAAGATGTCGAAGATGAAGCCGGAAGACGTGCCGCTGACCGCGCGCGTCGTCGACAAGCTCTGCGAACTCGGCCGCTTCGGCCAGAAGACGAACGCCGGCTTCTACAAATACGCCGAGGGCAGCCGCCAAGGTCAGCCCGACGCGGAAGTCGCGAAGCTGATCGTCGAGACGTCGAACGAGCTGGGCATCAAACGCCGCACGATTGCCGACGACGAAGTGCTGAAGCGGTGTCTCTATCCGCTGATCAACATCGGCGCCGAACTGCTCGAAACGGGCGTGGCGCTGCGTTCGAGCGACATCGACGTCGTGTACGTCTACGGCTACGGCTTTCCGAAATACCGCGGCGGACCGATGTACTACGCGGACCAGATCGGCCTCGACAAGGTCTACCAGGACATCCTGAAGTTCCACCAGGAATACGGCGAAGCGTGGAAGCCGTCGGCGTTGCTCGCGCGGCTCGCCAAGGCAGGCAAGACGTTCGCGAGCCTAACGGCGGAGTGAAGGGGCGGACTCTCGTCTCGGCGAGAGCCGCTTTCCGGCGCGTTCGATCGCGCAACGGATGCGGCATTCGAACGCCGCCTTCGCGCGCCGCGGATTCCGCTGCTCAGAACCGATACGACGCGTCGATCGCGATCGCGTACGGGTCGTCGGTCTTGCCGACGACCCGTCCTCGGGCGAGGCTCGGGCCCGTGTCGACCGGGGCATCGCCGAAGTTGACCACGTTGAAATCGACGTCGAGCTTGCGCGAGTTCGCGCGCGGAATGCTGATGCCGACACCGACGCCCCACATGCGATCCAGTGCGAGCGCGAGCGTGCGGTCGGCGTTGCTGACCGGCGACGTCACGTAGAACGCGCCGGCCGAGCAGACATAGCCCGCGCACGGTAGGCCGAAGCCGACCGTTACGCCGCTGAAATCCTGAAAGCCGCCGCCGTCGTCGACCTCGAGGTCGGTCCCATCGAGCGATACGGTGCCGGTCGCAAACTTCGAGAAGTCGACCCACAGCGCGTCGATCGTCGCGTACCAACCCGAATCGGCTTCGTGGTAGAAGCCGGCGATCACGTGCTGCGGCAAGATGTTCTCGACCTTGATGTTCGCACCGTTCAAGTTCGTCGCTTGCAAGATCGGGCCGAGCACCGGGCCGACGTCGTGGAAGTTCAAATCGCCTTCGAGGTTCGCCTTCGCTTCGCTGGTGTACGTGAGCCCGAAGCGATTGCGCGCATCGAATTCCCACAGCATCGACACCGTGACGCTCGCGCCGACGCCGGAGAGCTCCGCTTCGAGGCGGCCGTCCGGCGCGCCCGGTGCAAGCGTGTTGATCGCGACCTGCGTCGTCGACGAGGTGTAGTTCACGTTGACCGCGACACCGAGCGACAGCCGGTCGTCGACGCGATACGCGACCGCCGGCGTCAGCGCGACGTACACGAGCGAATAGTCGTCGGTGTAGTACCGACCGGCCCAATGCGGGCCGTAGTCGGCGCCGAATCCGCTCGGCACCGTCAACGACAGGCCGACGCGCCAACGATCGTCGAGCGGTCGGACGTAGAACCCCGCCGGCACGACCACCGGCGAAAAACCGTCGCGCGGATTTCCGCCGGACATCGTCGTCTGCGACTCGTCGACCTCGAAGTTGCCGATCCCGTCGCCGACGACGGTGCGCACCTCGAACTGCGCGCCGTCGAGCCGCGTCATCCCGGCCGGATTCGACACCGCCGTTTCCGGCGAATCGGCCGGTGCCGCGATGCCGCTGAACGCCGGCCCGCCGGCGAGCGCGGCCGGCGCACATGCCGTCGCCAGCAGGGCGACGATGCCACGGACGCGACGCAACCATACGAGCGCGTCGCGACCTTCCCAATCGATCATTCGAGTGTCTCCCGACCAACCGCTTCGATACCCGTTGGCGGCCCTCTTTAGGTGTCGTCGGTTTCGCTGCGTCTCGTTCGCTCCGGGCGGTCGACGCGACATCGCGCGAACGAGTCCACTCGGACGTTGTCAGCGGCCCTCGCCTGCGGCTCTAATCATCGCACGGGGACATACGACAGCCGACGCGACCGCCGCTGGGGAAAATCCGCATGGACAAAGACTCGCCACGTGCTCTAGCCGGCATTCGCGTCGTCGACCTCGCGACGACGCGTGCGGAACTCGCCGGCCGCGTGCTTGCCGATCTCGGCGCCGACGTCGTCAAGGTCGAACCGCCGGGCGGTTGCGAAGCGCGCCGGCTGCCGCCGTTTCGCGAAACTGACGATTCCATCGAGGGGTCGCTGTATTGGGCGAGCGCCGGCTTGGGCAAGCGCAGCGTCGTGCTCGACATCGCAAACCCGACCGATCGCGCGAAGTTGACGGCATTGATCGACGGCGCCGACGTGCTGATCGAGTCGTTCGACCCCGGCTATCTCGCGTCGATCGGCCTCGACTACGCGACGCTCGCCGCGCGCAATCCGGGCCTCGTGTACGCGTCGGTCACGCCGTTCGGCCAAACCGGTCCGCACGCGGCGACGCCCGCGATCGATCTGACGCTCGAAGCGGCCGGCGGACTCGTCGGCCTGCAAGGCGACGGCGACCGGCCGCCGCTCGCGATCGGGTTGCCGCAAGCGTCGTTCCACGCCGGTGTTCAAGCGGCCGCCGACACGTTGATCGCGCTGTACGAACGCAATCGCAGCGGCCTCGGCCAACGTCTCGACGTGTCGATGCAAGCGGCGGTCGTGTGGACGCTGATGAACGCGACGGGCTATCCGGCGAACATCAACGGCAATCCGCCCGGCACCAGCGAATTCCGCAACGACGCACGGCCGACGCTGTTGCCCGGCATGCGGCCGCCGAAGACGCTGCAATGCAAAGACGGTTTCGTCGTGATCGGCACGTATCAGCCGGGCATCGGCGAGCGCACGTTCGACGGCATGCTGTCGTGGGCCGGCGACGAAGGCGACATTCCGCAGTCGCTCGCGCGGCGCGGTTGGTCGAATTACATCGTCGATCTGACGCAAGGCCGCATGACGGTCGACGAATTCAACGCGGGCTACGACGCCATCACTGCGTTCGTCGCGGCGCGCACGAAGCGGCAATTGCTGGACGGCGCGCTCGAACGCAAGCTGCTGCTCGCGCCGATCTACGACACGGCCGATCTGCACCGCGACCCGCAGCTCGC
>DASRZO010000201.1:0-2106 GCA_035686405.1 Pseudomonadales bacterium
CGGCCGCGTGCGCGTGGCACCCGCGCGAATCACCGCGTCGGCGAGCGCCGTGCCGTTTGCGCGTTCGGTGCGGATGAAATCCACGAGCAGGATCGAGTTGCGCACGATGATGCCGGCGAGCGCGATCACGCCGATCATCGAAGTCGCCGTGAACTGCGCGCCGAGCAGCGCGTGTCCCGGCAGCACGCCGATGATCGTCAGCGGAATCGGCGCCATCACGATCAGCGGCACCACGTACGAGCGGAACTGGGCGACGAGCAGGAGATAGATCAGGATCAAGCCGGCCGAATAAGCGATGCCCATGTCGCGAAACGTCTCGTACGTGATTTGCCACTCGCCGTCCCACTTCAGCGCTTGCCGGTCCGGGTCGGACGGCGCCGAGACGTAGTGTTGATCGACGTCCGGCAGCGCTTTCGCGATGCGCGACGCGGCTGCGAACATGCCGTACAGCGGACTGTCGGCGCTGCCGACGGCGTCGCCGATCACGAACTCGAGCGGCTGCAGATCCTTGTGCCAAATCGGCGCGTCCCACTGCGTACGCTCCACACGAACGAGTTCGCTCAGGCGCACCCGGCCGCCGTCGTTCGTACGCACGTCGAGCAACAACGCTTGGTCGATGTCGTCTTTGCGCGCGTCGGGTAGTTCGATGCGCACCGGCACCGGCTGGCGTTCTTGGCCGCGATGCAGATACGTCGCGTCGCGGCCGTTCAACGCGATCGCGAGCGAGTCGACGACGTCGTCTTGGCTGACGCCGAGCTGCATCGCCTTTTCGCGATCGACCTCGACGACGAGCCGCGGACTCGGCGCGACCAGGCTCGTGTCGACGTCGACGACGCCCGGCGTCTGCGCGAATGCGCCGCGGATGTGCTCGGCGAGCTCGCGCCTGAGCTGAGTCGTTGGAGCATAGACCTCGGCGACGATCGGCGCGCGCACCGGTGGGCCCGGCGGCACTTCGGCGAGCGTGAGCGTCGCGCCGCGGCGCGTCGCGATCGGCGCGAGCGTCTCGCGCATCGCGACGGCGATCTGGTGGCTCGAGCGTTTGCGCTCGGATTTCGGCTGCAGCTGCACTTGGATGTCGCCGAGTTCCGGCGATTGGCGCTGCTCGTATTGGCGTACGAGGCCGTTGAAGTTGAGCGGCGCCGCGGTGCCGGCGTAGATCTGCACGCTCGTCGTTTCCGGCACCGCGAGCACCGCGGCGGCGAGCTCGTCGAGCACGGCGGCGGTACGTTCGACCGGCGTGCCTTCCGGCATGTCGAGAATCACCTGCAGTTCCGACTTGTTGTCGAACGGCAGCATCTTCATCACGACCCACTGCACGAGGACCATGCCGACGGCGATCGCCATTGCGGCGACGATGCCGACGTACAACCGGTGCCGGCGCGAGCGCGCGCCGTCGCCGGATACGAACGGGCCGAGCACGCGCGCGTAGAACGCCGACACGCGCGCGTCGAACGGATGCGTTTGCGGCGAAGTCGCGGCGCCGTGCGCAGCGCCGCCCGTCAGCAGATGGGCGCAGGCCCACGGCGTCACCGCGAGCGCGACTGCGAGCGAGATCAACATGCCCATGCTCGCGTTGATCGGAATCGGGCTCATGTACGGCCCCATCAAGCCGCTGACGAACGCCATCGGCAGGAGCGCCGCGATCACCGTGAACGTCGCGAGGATCGTCGGCCCGCCGACTTCGTCGACCGCGGCGGCGATCGCCGCGCTGCGCGCGCGCGGGTCGATGCGCAAGCGCCGGTGCACGTTCTCGACGACGACGATCGCATCGTCGACCAAGATGCCGATCGCGAAGATCAGCGCGAAGAGCGATACGCGGTTGATCGTGAAACCCGCGGCCCACGAGGCGAACAACGTCGCCGACAGCGTGATGGTCACCGCGACGCCGATGATCACGCCTTCGCGCCAGCCGACCGCGAACACGACGAGTGCGACGACCGACAACGTCGCGAACACGAGCTTGTGGATGAGCTGCGTCGCCTTGTCGCGCGCCGTGACGCCGTAGTCGCGCGTGACGGTCACCTCGACGTCCGACGGCAGCAGACTGCCGCGCAGCGTGTTCACGCGACGCTGCACTTCGGCGGCGATCGCGCTCGCGCTCTCGCC
>DASRZO010000202.1:0-2552 GCA_035686405.1 Pseudomonadales bacterium
CGGCGAGTTCACCATCCTCGAGAATCCCGCCATCGACGGCGGCTGGCCGTTCGTCGTCGCGTGCATCTTTCCGTGGACGCTGATCGCGATCACCGAAAGCGAAGTGCCGTTCGGCGTGTGGTACGAGTTCGATCGCGTCAGCCACGACCGCTTTTTGTTGCGCGTGCACGTACTGTTGGTGCCGGAACAAGCAGCCGACGCGGCGTTCGTCGCGTATCTGACGGAGCAGGTCCGCATCATCCACGTCGAAGACATCGCGGTGTGCGACGGCGTGCAGCGCGGCTTGCACAGCGCGTTGTACGAAAGCGGTCCGCTCAGCCGCCTCGAAGGTTGCCTGTGGCATTTCCACCGTTATCTGCAACGGTGCTTCGCGGCGCGATAGCCGCGCCGAACCACGGCAAACCGAGCACGACGAGCGCGAGTACCGTCCACACGGTGTTGACGACGAGCGCAGCCGGCGACGCGGCGGCGGCGCCGAACTCGATGGCGTGCACGACCGGCACGGCGGCACACGCGACTCCGCACGCGATACGCAAATGCCGCGACCACGCCACGCGATCGTCGATCCAACGCGATGCGACGACGCAGCCGAGCAACACCGTCCAGAACACGGCCGTCGCGGACAGCGACAGCGCGAGCGCGCCGAGCGCGGATGCCGCGATCCCGAGCGGTGCACCCCAGATCACCGCGCGCCACGCGGCATCGAGTCGCCGCGTCGCGTGCCGCGCCTGACGCCGTTTCTCGATCCACACGTTCACGCCGGTGACCGCAATCGCGCACAGCGCGAATCCGAGCAACGCGTACGTGACTTTCACCGGTAGCCCGCCGAAGTTGCCGAAATGCACCGGATACACCGACGCGTAGATCTGTTTCGCCGCCGGTCCGTCGGCGAGACCGAGCACGCCCGTTAGCGACCCGGCGGAATCGAACGTGTACCGCTCCGAGTAGACCAGCCGCCGCGGCACGTCGGTATTGATCGTGACCCGCTGGCCGGCGGTGCCGGGATGATCGACCACGATGAAGTTCGGCCGACGCTCCGGCGCCAGCGCCGCGAGGTTCTGCAGCGCCGCGGCCAGATCGGCCGGTTCGGCCGCTGCATCGACGCGCTGCGGCTCGGGGCCGAACAACGGCGCACCGGCCGCGCGCGTGTCGCCGCCGTAAAACGCGGCGGCGACGACGAAGATCAGCGCGCTCGACAGTCCGATGAATGCGCCGGTGATCGCGATTGCGAGGTGGAACGGCAGACCCCACACGCTCAGCCGGTTGTGCAGGTCCGTCTGCGTGAGCCGTGCCGAGCCGCCGAAGCGCAATACGAACGCGTCGCGCAGGATGTTCGGGTGCGCGAGCACACCGGAGACGATCAGGGCGAACAGCATCGCGCCGGCGCTGCCGACGAGGGTCGTCCCAACGACGCCGTCGAGGTGCAAGTAGACGTGCAGACGCAGCAGGAAATGCGTCCAGTCGTGGCGAAACGGCTGCTGCAGCGTGCCGTCGGCGTGCGCGATCCACCCGTTCTCGCCGATGCTCGCGGTCAACCGCGGCGCGGCTTCGGTCGGCAGCGACAGGTACAGCGGCTCGTCGCCGCGTTCGGGCACCGCGTCGAGCGCCCGGCGCGTGAGCGTCGCGACGCTCTGCGGCGTATACGCGAGCGACTCGGCTGCGGCCGGTTGCTCCCAGCGTTCGAATTCCTGATAGAACACCGACAGCGTGCCGCTCAAACACACGATATACATCACCGCCGCGACCGCGAGGCCGAGCGCGGAGTGGCCGGCGAGCATCTTGCGGACGAATTCTGCGAGCGTCGCCATCACGAACGATCCTCAGGCGGCGACGAGGCCGAGCGCGAGCGTGACCGCCAGGGCTGCGGCGCCGCGCCACGGGCGCTCGGCATACAACGCAGCGGCTGCTAGCACGCCCCACAGCAACGGTGTCAGCAGTGCGACCGTGAGCAAGCGGTCGACCTCGTCGAGCGCAGTGACGTTCGCGAATGCCAATGCGAGCGCCGCCGCAGCTGCGGCTGCCAGCGGCCCGGCGCTGAACCCGAACGCGATCGTGCGGCCGTAATCGGCGGCCGCGACGGCCGAGCGTCGCTCGACGTCGATGTCGATATCGCGGCGGGGCGCGCGGCGCGCACGCCGTTCCGCCGTCGCGCCGATCAGCGCGCACGCGCCGAGCATCACCGTCAGCGCCGCGAATGCGATGCCGCGATCGGCGCCGGCTTGCTGCATCCACAGCGGCAGCGAACTCAGCGTCGTCGCCCATCCGGCAAACGTCGCGACGCCGTTCGCCCGCGCCCAACCGGCGTACACGAGCGCGACACCGACCAGCGCCATCGCGCCGGCGCAGAGGAGCGCGATCACCAGCGGCGCTGCAAGCTGACTTGCACGGTGCGCTCGGCGCCGAACCAACACCACGACGTCGAATAGCAACCGGCGACGTGCGTGTTGTC
Organism: Pseudomonadales bacterium; assembly: GCA_035686405.1. Taxonomy (GTDB): domain Bacteria; phylum Pseudomonadota; class Gammaproteobacteria; order Pseudomonadales; family Azotimanducaceae; genus DATJGR01. The sequence goes on from DASRZO010000202.1 coordinate 2,450, forward strand.
GGCGAGGTTGCTGCCGCTGACGACGATGCGCGTGTCGTCGAACGCGCGGCCGAAGTGCGACAGGTCGTATTCGAGCGACCCGTCGTACAGTGTGTACGACGGC
>DASRZO010000203.1:0-4695 GCA_035686405.1 Pseudomonadales bacterium
CGCTACGCCGACGCCGACAGCGCGTTCGTCGCGGGTTCGGTGATGCGCGGCGATGCGACCGCGGGGCGAACGGCGCTGAACGAGCGCATCAAGGCGCGGGCGAATGCGCTGCTCGAGGCGGGTCCGCCGACGTGGTCGGCCGCCGACATCGATTACTGGCGATACACGATCACCGGATTGCTCGACGATCTGGTCGAACCGCGCAACGCTCCGATGCATCGTGGCGGCGCGCGCCGCCGCGCTGAATAGGCGTTGCGGCGTCAGCCGCGCGATCGGCGCAGGCTCGCGACGAAGCGTTCGATGCCGGCTTCGAAGCGGCGGTCCATACCGGCGGCGTCGGCCGCCGGGCGGTAGCGCGCGAGATTGGCAAACGCGGCGGCGCCCTTGCCGCCGCGGTAGCGCGCGGTGCCGGGCGACGTCGCTTCGGCGGCGACGAAGCCGAACAGGAACGTGGTCAGCGCGTAGTAGGCGTCTGCTACTTCGTCGTCCGGCGTCGGACTCTCGCCGATGAGGCCGATCATCGCATCGACCACGCGCAGCGTTTCCGGGCCGAGCTGCCAACCGGAACGCCAGATCACTTGGATCAGCGCCGGCTTCGCGCGCAGTTGACGGCGGCCGCTGCGCAGCAGTTCGAGCAAGCGTTGGTCCCAGCGGCCGGCGGCCGGCACGCGCACGTCGCGCATCGCGTCTTCGAGGATGGCGCCGAGCAGCTCGTCCTTGTCGTGCACGTGCCAATACAGCGTCGCGACGCCGGTGCCGAGGGCGGCCGCGAGCTTGCGCATCGATACGCCGTCGACGCCTTCGGCGTCGAGCAGCTTCGCGCCGGCCGCGATGACGTCGGCGCGCGTCAGCGACTCGCGGCCTTTCGCGCGTGCCGACTCCGATTTTCGGCTTCGGCCGCTCTTCGGGGATTTGCTTCCCGTCTGCGCCACGGCTCCATTCCGGGCTCCGTCTCTTTGGCGGGCTTTGGTTCCCTTCTGGAACTTCGTTCTTGACACTCGAACACTGTTCGACCGAGCATTTCGCATGGCTTTTCTTAATCTATGAGGAATACGGAGGAGATTGTAATGGCAGCTTCGGTGTGCGTCTTGGTCCACGGCGGTTGGCACGGCGGCTGGCATTGGGACGACGTCGCGGCGCGGTTGCGCGCGTCCGGCGTGCGCGTGTTTGCGCCGACGTTGCGCGGCCTCGCCGAGCGCGCCGCCGAGGCGAGCGAATCGACGTGCCTGGCCGATCACGTCGCCGACGTCGTGCGCGTGCTCGACGACAACGATCTGCGCGACGTCGTGCTGGTCGGGCATTCGTACGGCGGCGCGGTCGTCACCGGTGCCGCGCACCGACGGCCGGATCGGGTCGCGCAGCTCGTCTACCTCGATGCGTTCGTGCCGGAGCACGGCCAGTCGCTCGCGGATCTGCTCGGTCCGCAGTTCGCGGCGAACGCACGCGAACGAGCGCGCGCGGCGGGCACGCATCTGTTACCGCCGGCGTTCGCCATGGCAGACGTACTCGGCGTCGGTCCGGTGGAGGCGGCGGCGCACGAGGCGCGGCTGTCGCCGCATCCGCTCGGCACGATACTCGACCCGGTCGACGCGTCCGGCGCGCTCGCCGCCGAACGCACGTACATCCGCTGCACGCGCACTCCGCTCGGGATGTTCGACGCTTTTGCGCGCCGCGCGCGCGAATCGAAGGATTGGCGCTACTACGAGCTGCCGAGCCCGCATGACGCGGTCTATGCGATGCCGGCGGTCGTCGCCGGGATCCTCGAGCATCTCGCGTGCGGTAAAACTCGGGCCCCTGCAGCAGCGGAACGCGGCGCCGTTCTCGCCGCCGATCGCGCGTTCTTCGACGCGTTGATCGCCGGCGACGCCGCGGCGCTCGACCGCGCGCTCGCGCCGTCGTTCGCGATCGTCGACGTCGCTGCCGGCGGCGTCACGGAACGCGCCGAGTTCGTCGCGATGGTCGGTTCCGGCGGCGTGCGCTTCGCCGCGATCGAGACGGATCCCGCGACGGCGCGCGTCCGCATTCACGGCGTCACCGCGACGGTGATCGGCCGCACCGCGATGCGCTTGCAGTTCCCGGACGGCGCGGCGCTCGACGTACAGAGCCGCTACACGCACGTATTCGAGCGCGCGGGCGACGGTTGGCAGCTCGCGAGCGCGCAGGGCACGCAAATTCGCTGATCGGCGCGCGGCTGGACAGCGCCGCGCCGCTGCGACAGTCTGCGGCCACCCCGACGGTTGCGCGGGGTGGAGCAAGCAACTGATCAACGAGGGAATCCGATGAAGGCGTGGCAGATTCGCGGCGAGTACGGCATCGACAAATTGCAATGCATCGACGTGCCGGAACCGTCCGTCGCGCCCGGACGGATCGTCGTCGACATGCGCGCGGCGTCGTTGAACTTCCGCGATCTTGCGACCGTGCGCGGGTTTCCCGGCGCGAAGGCGCCGCCGGCGCTGATCCCGTGTTCCGACGGCGCTGGTGTGGTGCGCGCGGTCGGTGACGGCGTGCGCGACGTGCGCGTCGGCGATCGCGTCGCACCGACGTTCTTCCAGAGTTGGATCGACGGGCCGGTGACGGCGGAGGCGCGCTCGCTCGCGCTCGGCGGTTCGCTCGACGGCGTGCTGCAGGAACGCATTGCGCTCGCCGCGGACGGCGTGATCAAGATTCCGCAGTCGATGTCGTTCGACGAAGCGGCGACGTTGCCGTGCGCCGGTCTCACCGCGTGGCGCGCGATCGCGGTCGAGGCGCCGGTCGGTCCGGGTGACACGGTGCTGGTGCAAGGCACGGGCGGCGTGTCGATCTTCGCGCTGCAATTTGCGAAATCGCGCGGCGCGCGCGTGATCGTCACCTCGTCGTCCGATGCAAAGCTCGACCGCGCGCGAGCGCTCGGCGCCGATCACGGCATCAACTACGCGACGACGCCGAACTGGTCCGCCGAGGTGCGGCGGCTGACAGAGAATCGCGGCGTCGACGTCGTCGTCGAGGTCGGCGGCGAAAACACGCTGGCGCAGGCGCTGCAGTGCACGCGCGTCGGCGGCGCGATCGTCGTGATCGGCGTGCTGAGCGGCTTCAGCAGTGCGATCCCGCTGCCGCTGCTCTTCAGCAACAACCTGCGGTTGATCGGTATTTCGGTCGGCAGCCGCGCGCAATTCGCCGACATGTTGGCGCACATCGAGGCGAAGAAGCTGAAGCCGGTGATCGACAAGACGTTCGGCTTCGCACAGGTGCCGGAGGCGCTGACGACGATGCAGAGCGGTAAGTTCTTCGGCAAGCTGTGCATTCGGTTCGACGCTTAGCGGGATTCGCGTCGGTAGTGTTCATCGACTGGCATCGTTCGATTCGCGCAATTCGCGTCGAAACCTTCACTCGAATCGGGAGCACTTCATGGCGTTGATTCCCAACTTTTCCGCGAAGGTGACGGGTGCGGAGCTCGGCGCGGCTTTGCGCGAGGCAGGTTGCGCGGTCGTGCGCGACGCGTTCGACGACGGCGTGCGCGCGCGTCTGCAGGACGAGTTCGAGCCGCACATCGGCCGTGCCGACCCGGAGGCCGGGCGTTACATGAACGCGGCGTACGAGGCCGAAACCGGCGGCCTCGGCTACAAGGACTTCTATCAAGGCAAGACGCGGCGCGTGATCTCGCTGATCAAGAAATCGCCGACGTTCCGCACGCTCGCCGCGGGCCCGATCGCGCGGCTCGCGTGCGAACAATCGCTGCAACCGAACTGCGTCAGCTGGCAGGTGCACGCGACGGCCGCGTTCGCGGTCGAACCGGGCGCCGGCAACCAGGTGCTGCATCGCGAGGAAGATCCGTTCCGCTTCATTCCGATGCCGCGGCCGAATCTCGTCACCGCGAGCATGTGGGCGCTCACCGATTTCACCGCGGCGAACGGCGCGACGCGGCTCGTTCCCGGCAGCCAGACGTGGCAACAGACGCGCCAGCCGCGCGAAGACGAAATCGTCGCGGCGGAAATGCCGGCGGGCTCGGTGCTGTTCTGGGCGGGCGGTCTGCTGCACGGCGCCGGCGCCAATCGCACGAACGACGTGCGCTGTGGTCTCTTCGTGTCGTTCTCCGTCGGCTGGGTACGGCAGGAGGAGAACCACTATCTCGAGATCCCGGTGGGCGAAGCGCTCGAGCTCGACGCCGCCGTGCGCGACCTGATCGGATACAAGATGCACACCGGGCTCGGTTTTTCGGAAGCCTATTTCTAGGGAGCGCGCGATGCGACTGCGGCAGAAGATCGAGTTCAAAGTCCGCCAAGCGCTGGCGAACGGACTGTCGCTCGTCGAGCGCGGTTTGCACGGGGTCTCGCTGAATCTGCTCGACCCCGCGCTCGCGCGCGATCCGTATCCGCTCTACAACCGCATGCGCGAGAAGGCCCCGGTGCATTACTCGCTCGCGATGCGCGTGTGGTGGGTGACGAAATTCGAGTACGTGCAGGAGATCCTGCGCGACAAACGCTTCGGCTCGGACGTGCGCAAGTTTCCGGACCAGGTGAAGAAGATCGTCGCGAATCTCGATGACGAGCAGCGCGAACGCTTCGAAAATCCCAGCATGCTGAGCAGCGATCCGCCGGATCACACGCGGCTGCGCAAGCTCGTGTCGCAGGGTTTCGTACACAAGTTCATTCAGTCGCTCGAGCCGCGCATTCGCGCGATCGTCGAGAGTTGTCTGCGGCGCGTCGACAACGACCCGAC
>DASRZO010000204.1:0-3642 GCA_035686405.1 Pseudomonadales bacterium
CCGCCGAACTACCCGAACTATCCGCAGGCGAAGTTCCTGCTGCAGGAAGGCGTCGTCGAACCGGTGACGCGGGCGCTCACGATCATTTCGATCGTCGAGGGCTTCGGCGCGCGCATTCGCGAAGTGAAGGTGCCCGACTTGTCCGTCGAAGTGAAAGAAGGCGTCGACGGCACCGCGCTCGCGCACCTTGCCAACGGTCTATTCGAGGCGCACGCGCGTGACGAGGCCGGTCACCGCAACGAAGGCGGTCACAAGCAGATGTGGGAAGCGGCGCGCGATCTCGGCCTCGCAAAACCGCACGTACCCGGCGACGTGCTGCTGCGGCTGATGACCGGGACCGTGACCGGCGAACGCACGCGCTTGTATCCGGCGCTGTCCGAGCGCATGGAGAACATGATCGTGATGATGGCGAACGTGCTGATCGTCGAGACGTTCGCCGAAGACACGTTCGCGTGGGCGCAGCAGCTGCTCGGCGACGCCGAAGTGAGCGCCGATCCCGAGCGGTCGGCGCACATGGTCGAGTGCATCGCCCGCGACGAAGTCGTGCACGTCGACTATCTGACCGTCGCGTTGTCCGAGCTGCGCGCGCGCACGTTGCGCGGCGCCGACGGCAAGACCGAGCTCAGCGGCGCCGACGTGGTCGACGGCGTGTTCCGGCGGCAACTGCGCGGCATGGCGACGCAGCGGCCGCGGGTCGCGCGCGATCGGCTGCGCGAAGAGATTCGTCAGGCGATCGCCGACGAGGCGCGCGCGAGCGCAATCGCGAAGCGGTTCGAGGACCTCGATTCCGGCTGGGCGTTCCCGCACCCGGACGACGAAGCGCTGGACATTCTGCTGACGGCCGCGTAACGGCGCGCCGAACTCGCAGTCGCAACCGGTTTCCGCATGCGTCGACTCGCCGAACGCTTGTATCGCAACGCGCGCATCGGCTGGACGGCGGCGTGCGTGTGGCTGCGCTACAAGACGCCGCAATGGTGGGATCGGCTGCTGCGGCGCGATCCGTCGCGGCGCGACATGGCGGCGATCCACCAGCGCAACGCCGACCAGATCTTCGATACGGCCGTCGCGATGCGCGGCATGTTGGTGAAGATGTGCCAGGTGGTCGGCACGCGCTCCGACATGTTCCCGCCGCAATACGTGAAGACGCTGTCGCAATGTCACGACCGTTTGCCGCCGCGCGACTTCGCAACGATCAAGCGCGTCGTCGAAGAGGACTTCGGGCGCCCGCTCGACGCGGTGTTCAGCGAGTTCTCGCCGACCGCGATCGCCGCGGCGTCGCTCGCGCAGGTGCACCGGGCGCGGCTCGTCGGCGGCGGCGAAGTCGCGGTGAAGGTGCAGTACCCCGACATCGATCACATCATCCGAACGGATTTGACGGCGTCGCGCCGGGTCGCGGCGATCTATCAGCGGTTCGATGCGAATCCGCTCGATTTCCTGCCGCTGCTCGACGAGCTGCAGCGGCATCTGAAGATGGAGCTCGACTTCCGCCGTGAAGCGCAGAGCGCCGATCGCGTGCGCGGCTTCTTCGCCGACGACCCGACGGTGCGCATTCCGAAGATCCTGCACGAGCACTGCACCCGCCGGGTGATCACGATGGAGTTCGTCGAAGGCGTGAAGGTGAACGATCGAGATGGGCTCGAGCGCGCCGACATCGACTACTCGGATTTGATGACGCGGCTGATGCGGATCTTCAACCGGATGATCCTCGCGCACGGTTTCTTCCACGCCGATCCGCATCCGGGCAACATCCTCGTGAACCGCGGCCCGCGCGGCAAAGCGACATTCACGTTGCTCGATTTCGGGCTCGCGAAGGAGCTGCCGGAAGGATTCGGGCTCGGCATCTTCGAGCTGATGTTCTCGATGATGACGTTCAACGAGTCGGCGATGTTGCGCGCGTTCCGCGAACTCGGTTTCGAGACGAAGACCGGCGACGAATCGACATTGCTCGCGATCGCGCGGCGGATGATTGCGCGTTCCGACACCGGCGCATTCCAGGGCGAGTTCACCGAGGACATGACAGACGAGATGTTCGAGGCGATCCGCGAAAACCCCGTCGTCAAAGTGCCGATCGACTTCGTGCTGGTGGCTCGCGCCTTTGCGTTGCTGTCGGGGATCGCGCACACGCTCGGCCAGCGCGCGAACGCGCTCGACGCGATGGGTCCCGCGGTCGCGGGTTGATCGCGGCCCGCGGCGCAACCAGACGCGCCGAGAGGGGCATCGGCGGATCGGATCGATCGGCAGGGTTCGCCGTCAGTCGACCGCGATGGGGCGTGGTGCGGGGCTCGTCTCGAGCGTCGGAGCGCCGTTCAGCAGGAACGATTCGATGGTCGCGACGCTCTGCTCGATGCGCGTCAGCAGGAACAAATGCCCGCAGTCGAAGATCTCGAGCCGCGCGTTCGGAATCAAGCGCGCGAGCAGGCGCGCGTTGACGAGCGGCACGATCGGATCGTCGGATCCCGCCATCACCAGCGTCGGCTGCGGCAACGAGTGCAGCCAATGCACGCTCGTCCAACCGGTGAGCGCGTACAGCTGGTTCAGATATCCGAGCACGGTCGGCGGCGCCATGCGGCGTACATGGCGCTCCGCGAGCGCTTCGTCGGTGCGGAAGTCGCCGCCGTAGATCGCGCCGGCGACGCGTTTGAAATAGCCGGCCGACAGATAGCGCAGCGGCGTCGCCATGCGCAGGATCACCGACGGCCGCGGCGGCACCATCAAGTGTCCGGTCGACGTCGCGGCGAGGACCAAGCGGTCGACGCGGTCGGCGTGCTGACGGGCGAACTGTTGCGCGAGGCCGCCGCCCCACGACACACCGAGCACGTGCACGCGCTCGATGTGCAGCGCATCGAGCAATTCGCGCGCGAGTTGCGCGAATCCAGACAGACGCCGCACGAACACCGACGCCCGCGATGCGCCGATACCGGGCAGATCGAACGTCACCGTCGGCACGCCGAGCGCCTGCAGCAGCGGTTCCAACATCTCGCTGCTGGCGCCGATGCCGTTGAAAATCAGCAGCGGCGGACCGTTCGATTGCGGCGGCGCGGTGCGCGCGACGCGCAGCTTGTCGCTGCCGAGTTCGACGAAGTCGTACGCGACGTCGTGGCGTGCGCGCGGCGGGCGCGTCATTCGAAGACGTAGCTGCCGGGGGCGTCGGCGAGCGGCGGATGCAACGCGCTGCCGAGCGAACTCGGCGCGACGTTTTCACCGACGCCGTGTGCCTTCAGCCACTCGGCCCAGTACGGCCACCACGAACCTTTGTGCTCGACCGCGTTGCGGCGCCACGCCTCGTGATCGGGCGGCGTTTCCGGATTCAGGAAGTACTGGCGTTTCGACGAGCCCGGCGGATTGATCAAGCTCTGAATGTGGCCGGCGGTGCTGAGCACGTATGTCGGGCGCGATCCGAACAGTTGCGTCGAGCGGTAGCACGCTCGCCACGGCGTGATGTGGTCGGTCGTGCCGCCGGTGACGAACACCGGACAGCGAATTTGTTTCAAGTCGATCGGCACGCCGCGGATCGAAAGCGCCCCGGGGCGACGCAACGGGTTGTCTTTGAAGATGTCGAGGAAGTCGCTGTGCAGGCGCGCCGGCAGGCGCGTCGTGTCGTTGTTCCAATACAGGATGTCGAACGCGGGCGGCGTTTCGCCG
>DASRZO010000205.1:0-7395 GCA_035686405.1 Pseudomonadales bacterium
TTCGTGGCCGGCGCCGTCGCGATGCGTCTCGATCGCGGCGAATCCCGCGGCGGCGAACAAGTCGCGCACCGCCGATCCTTGCTCGTAGCCGTGTTCGACGAGCAGCGTGCCGCCGACAGCGAGCCGTATCGGCGCGCCCGCGATGATCGTTCGTAGCGCGGCGAGCCCGTCCGGACCACCGGCCAACGCGAGTTCGGGTTCGCTGACGAGCGATTCGAGGTGCGGATCGTTCGCCGCAACGTACGGCGGGTTCGACACAATGACGTCGAATGCTCGCGTCGGGCCGTCGCTAGGTGTGGACGGTGTATCGTCGAGCGCGACATACCAATCGCCGCGTCGAATGTCGATTTGCAAGCCGAGCGCCAGAGCATTCGCGCGCGCCACGTCGAGCGCGGCTTCAGACATATCGGTCGCGACCACGCTGCAGTCCGCCCGTTCCGATTTGATCGCGAGCGCGATTGCGCCGGACCCGGTGCCGAGATCGACGACGCGCGCCCGCGGCGGCATGCGCTCGAGCGCGAGCTCCACCAACAGTTCCGTCTCGGGGCGCGGGATCAGCACGGCCGGCGTGACGGCGAGCCGCAGATTCCAGAACTCGCGATAGCCGACGAGATACGCGACCGGTTCGCCGCGGCCGCGCGCGGCGAGCAATTCGCGAATGCGCGCGTCGGCCGCTTCGGCGAGTACGTCGTCGGCGTGCGCATACAGGTACGCCCGCGTCGAACCGAGGACGTGCGCCACCAACACTTCCGCGTCGCGGCGCGACGTTTCGTCGCGCGCGTCGTTCAGCCACTGGCGGATGGTGGTCACGCGACGCCGAGCGCGGCCAACGCCTCGGCTTGGTGTTCTCGTACGAGCGGGTCGATCACTTCGTCGAGATCGCCTTCCATGATGTCGCCGAGTTTGTACAGCGTCAGGTTGATGCGATGGTCGGTGAGGCGGCCTTGCGGGAAGTTGTACGTGCGGATGCGTTCGGAGCGATCGCCGGTACCGACCATCAGGCGTCGCGTCTCGGCCGTTGCCTGCTGCTGCTTTTGCCGCGCCATGTCGAGCAGCCGCGCTTTCAGCAACGACATCGCGCGCGCGCGGTTCTTGTGCTGCGAGCGTTCGTCCTGACATTCGACGACCAGCCCGGTCGGCAAGTGCGTGATGCGCACGGCGGAGTCGGTCTTGTTGACGTGCTGGCCGCCGGCGCCGGAGGACCGATACGTGTCGATGCGCAGATCGGTCTTCGGAATGTCGACGTCTTCCACTGCGTCGGCTTCCGGCAGTATCGCGACGGTGCACGCCGACGTGTGAATGCGCCCTTGCGATTCCGTCTGCGGCACGCGCTGCACACGGTGCACGCCGGATTCGAACTTCAGGTTCCGATAGACGTGCTCGCCTTCGATCCGGCTGATGATTTCCTTGAAGCCGCCGTGTTCGCCGGGCCGTTCGTTCAAGATCTCGAGCCGCCAATGCTGCGCTTCGGCATAGCGCGAATACATGCGAAACAGATCGCCGGCGAAGATCGCCGCTTCGTCGCCGCCGGTGCCGGCGCGAATTTCGAGGAATACGTTCGCGTCGTCGTGCGCATCCTTCGGCACGAGCAGCGTCTTGATCCGGGCCTCGACGTCGTCGATGCGCGCGCGCAATTGCTCGCGATCGTCGGCGGCGAGTTGCCGCATGTCGGCGTCGTCGTCTTCGAGCAGCGCCTGCGTTTCGTCGATCTGCGACTGCAATGCGACGAGCTCTTTGTGGCGATCGATGATCGGCTCGAGCTCCGCGTATTCCTTCGACAACGACGCGAACTTGTCGCGGTCGCCGACGATGTCGGGGTCGGCGAGCAATGCAGCGAGCTCTTGGTGACGATCGGCGAGATCGGAGAGCCTTCCGAGGATGGACTGCGACAGGCTCATGTTCGATCAGTCGGCTTTGTCGAGGCCGTACAGCGCGCGGACGTAGTCGAGCAACTCGTGGCGGCCGTCGGCGCTGGCTTCGCGGATTGCGATCGTCGGTTCGTGGATCAGCTTGTTGGTCAGCGCGCGCGCGAGCGCGTTCAGCACTTGGTCGGCGTCGTCGCCATTGCCGAGCCGTTGGCGCGCGCGTTCGACTTCGGCCAGTTGCAGTGCTTCGGCGCGGTTGCGAAAGCGTGTCAGCAGATGCTGCGCGTCGCGAATGCGCTTCTCGCGGAAGTAGCGATCGGTGCCGGCGACGATCAACTCTTCGGCGCTCTCCGCGGCGCGGCGCCGTTCGCTGACGTTCGCCTCGATGATCTCGGTGAGATCGTCGATCGAATACAAATACACGTCGCGCAGTTCCGCGACTTCGGGCTCGATGTCGCGCGGCACAGCGATGTCGACCATGAACATCGGCCGGTGGCGGCGGCTGCGGATCGCCGCTTCGACGGCGCCTTTGCCGAGCACCGGGAACGGACTGCCGGTCGACGCGATGACGATATCGTGCTGCGCGAGCACGCTCGGCACGTCGGTGAGTTGAATCGCGCGTGCGCCGTAATTCGCGGCCAGCGAGCGTGCGTTCGCGAGCGTGCGGTTCGCGATTGTGATCGAGCCGACGCCGGCGCTGCGCAAGTGTTCCGCGACCAACTCGATCGTGTCGCCGGCGCCGAGCAGCAGCGCCGCGTTCTGCGACAGGTCCGCGAAGATCTGTTGTGCGAGCGCGACCGCGGCATACGCGACGGACACCGGATTGCGGCCGATGTCGGTGTCGGTGCGCACCTGCTTTGCGACGTTCAGCGTGAACTGCGACAGCAGGTTGAGTTCCGGACCGAGCGTGCCGGCCGTGCGCGCGGTGTCGTACGCATCTTTGACCTGACCGAGAATCTGCGGCTCGCCGAGTACTTGCGAATCGAGACCCGCCGCGACGCGCATCAAGTGTCGCGCCGCGTCGCGATCCCAATGCGCGTACGCTGCGTCGCGAATGTCGGACGGCGACACGTTGCGATAACGCGACAGCCAATCGACGAGCACTTCCTGATCGTCGAGATCGGCGGAGCAGTAGAGTTCCGTGCGATTGCACGTCGACAAGATCGCGACTTCGCCAACGGCCGGAATGGAGCGCGTCAGATCGCGATGCGCCTGCACGAGGTCGTCGACGGGAAACGCGATGCGTTCCCGCAGATCGATCGGTGCGGTGCGAAAGTTGAGACCGTACGCGAGAATGGCCATCGGCGGCGCAAGTTGAGCGACCCGCGCCATCATATCAAAAGCCGCGTCGGAGTTTGGATGCACCGAGCCGCTAACCCGTTCTTTCTAAAAGTGTTTTCTAAGGGGTGTCGACACCTCGTCGGTTGGCTCGTGGTCGCGGTCACGCTGAGCGCCTGCACGTGGTTCCAATCGGGGCCGAAGATCGGTGCGGCGGAGGTCGGCGGATTTGCCGTGAAAGGCCGGCTCGCGGTGCGTCGCGGCGACGATGGCTTCACCTCGAATTTCCTGTGGCAGCACGCGTCCGACCGCGACGAAATCGACCTGTGGGGACCGATGGGACAGGGCCATAGTCGTTTCGTCGATGTGCGCGGAGTCGTCAGCGTGACGGCTGCGAACGGCGAGGTCTTCCAAGAGCCCGACGCGGATGCCGCCATGCAGCGCTTCCTCGGTTTCAGGTTGCCGATCGATGCCTTGACGCATTGGGTGCGCGGCGAGCGCGCGCCGGGCTATGCGGTCGCGGCGGCGACGGCCGATCAGTCCGGCGATCTCGTGGCGCTCGATCAACTCGCGTGGCGCCTCGAATACTCCGACTACCGCGCCGCCAACGGCGGACTGCGTTTGCCCGGGCGAATCGTCGCGACGTCCGGCGACGTGAAGGTCACGCTGCTGCCATCGGATTGGTCGTTCGGTCCGGCCGCTGCGTTTGACACCCCGTAGACCGGTCAGCAAAATACCGCCCTTTTTCGCGAACCGGGCCGCAAGCCCCCGCAATCACCGAATCAGCGTTTTCGTCGTCACGACTTGGGGCGTCGCCAAGCGGTAAGGCAGCGGGTTTTGATCCCGCCATACCTAGGTTCGAATCCTAGCGCCCCAGCCAACTGCGCTCGTGATGCCGATCGCTGCGGGTTCGAAGCGTGACCTTCGCGACCGCGCGCGTGACTTCGAGTGAGTCGGCAACCGTCAGAGAGCACTACAGTTGGGTAACCTGATCGTATTCGCCGGTAACTCGCACCCGTTGCTGGCCAAACGCATCGCGCACGAACTGCGCATCGATCTCGGCGAAGCCGACATCGATCGCTTCAGCGACGGCGAAGTCCGCGTCGAGATTCAGGAGAACGTCCGCGGCCGCGACGTGTTCCTGCTGCAATCGACGTGCGCACCGACGAACGACAACTTGATGGAATTGATGGTGCTGGCCGACGCGATCAAGCGCGCATCGGCGAGCCGCATCACCGCGGTGATGCCGTACTTCGGCTATGCGCGACAGGACCGGCGGCCGCGTTCGGCGCGCGTACCGATCAGCGCCAAAGTCGTCGCGGACATGCTGGCCGTCGCCGGCGTCAACCGCGTACTCACGGTCGATCTGCATGCGGACCAGATTCAAGGTTTCTTCAACGTCCCGGTCGACAACGTCTATGCGACGCCGGTGCTGATCGACCACGCGCTGGCGCAGCGCTACCCGAACCCGATCGTGGTGTCGCCGGACGTCGGCGGCGTGGTGCGGGCGCGCGCGGTCGCGAAGCTGATCGACGACACCGACCTCGCGATCATCGACAAGCGGCGACCGCAGCCGAACGAATCGGAAGTGCTGAACGTCATCGGCGACGTGGAAGGACGCAGTTGCATCATCATCGACGACATCGTCGACACGGCCGGCACGCTGTGTCAGGCCGCCGCAGCGCTGAAGGATCGCGGCGCCAGCCAAGTGGTCGCGTACATCACGCACGCAGTCTTCTCGGGACCGGCGATCGACCGCATCAACGACTCGAAACTCGACTCGATCTTCGTCACCGACACCATTCCGTTGTCGGCGGCCGCGAAAGCGTGCCGCCGCATCACGCAGCTGAGCTTGGACCGGTTGCTGGCCGAGGCGATTCGCCGCGTCAGCAACGAAGAATCGGTCAGCGCGATGTTCAGATAGATCAGATAACGATCGGACAAGTGTTCGGATAATCGAAAACCGATCGGCGGCGCACCGCGCCGACGATCACACTGGGGCGCACGGATTCTGGTCGCGGGTCCGTGCGCGTTTCGCGAAATGGCAAACCTCTGGAGAACGCCATGGCAAAGATAGAGTTGGTCGCAGAGCCGCGCGCCGACGTCGGGAAGGGTGCGAGCCGCCGCCTACGTCGTCACTCGGCGAAAGTTCCCGGCATCGTGTACGGCGGCGGGGAAGCTCCGCTGAACATTTCACTGATCGAAAACGATCTGGCGAAAGCGGTGCAGTCCGATACGTTCTTTTCGCAGATCTTGTCGCTGAACTTGTCCGGCACGAAGGCGCAAGTGCTCGCGCGCGACATGCAGCGGCATCCGGCGACGAGCCGGCCGATGCACATCGACTTTCAGCGCATCATCGCGAGCGAAGAGATCACGGTCGCGATTCCGCTGCACTTCATCAACGAAGAAGAATGCATCGGCGTACGTGACGAGAAGGGATTGATCACGCACCACGTCATCGAAGTCGAAGTGACGTGCTTGCCCGGCATTCTGCCGGAGTCGATCGTCGTCGACGTCGGACCGCTGAAGATCGGCGACATCCTGCACTTGTCGGATCTGCAGCTGCCCGAAGGCGTCGTGCTCGAAAACCTCGAAGGTCTCTCGGACGAAGAGCGCGAGGAACAAGACGTCGCGGTCGTCAGCGTGCACGCATCGACGCTCGAAGCGGAGGCCGATGCGCTCGAATCCGCGGGCGAGGCGGCGGCAGCACCGGCCGAAGGCGAAGCGAAGCCCGAGGGCGGCGAGGGCGCCGAAGCCGACAAAGGCTGACCGATGGCCGCGATGCGTCTCATCGCGGGCCTCGGCAATCCGGGTCCGCGATACGACGGCACGCCGCACAACGTGGGAGCGGAGTTCGTCGAAGCGTTGGCGGCGCGTTATCGCATCGCGCTCGCCGACGAGCCGCGTTTCAAGGCGCGGCTCGGCCGCGGCGCGATTCACGACCACGACGTTCGCCTGCTGATTCCGAAGACGTTCATGAATTTGAGCGGACAATCGGTCGGCGCCGTCGCGACGTTCTACAAGATCACACCGCCGGAGATCTTGGTCGTGCACGACGAGATGGCGTTCGAGCCGGGCGTGATCCGCCTGAAGAGAGGCGGCGGCCACAACGGCCACAACGGCTTGCGCGACATCATCGAAGCGTTGGGCAACGATGCGAGCTTCAACCGTCTGCGCATCGGCGTCGGCCATCCCGGCGATCGTGACCGCGTCAGCGGCTACCTGACCGGCGCGAAGATGCGGCCCGACGACCGCGAGAAGGTGCACGCTGCGATGCAGTTGTCGGACGAATTGATCGGTCTGATTTGTGCCGGCGAACTCGGCAAGGCGATGAACAAACTGCACACCGCGGCGAGCGAGGACGACTGATGGGCTTCAACTGCGGAATCGTCGGGCTGCCGAACGTCGGCAAGTCGACGCTGTTCAACGCGTTGACAAAGGCCGGTATTGCGGCGGAGAACTTTCCGTTCTGCACGATCGAACCGAATACCGGTATCGTGCCGGTGCCCGATCCGCGGCTCGACAAACTGGCCGCGATCGTCAATCCGCAGAAGGTCATCCCGACCGCGATGGAGTTCGTCGACATCGCCGGCCTCGTTGCGGGCGCGTCGAAGGGCGAAGGCCTCGGCAATCAGTTCCTCGCGCACATTCGCGAGACCGACGCGATCGCCCACGTCGTGCGCTGCTTCGTCGATCCGAACGTCGTGCACGTGTCGAACCGCGTGTCGCCGCGCGACGACATCGAGGTGATCGACACCGAACTCGCGCTCGCCGATCTCGAGACCGTCGAGCGCGTGTACGACAAGAACCGCCGTACCGCGAACGCCGGCGACAAGGACGCGAAGGCGTTGGTCGCGTTGCTCGATCGTGTGCGCGAAGCGCTGAACGCGGGCCGCGCGGTGCGCACGCTGCACCTGGACGCCAACGATTCCGTTCGGCTGCGCGAGTTGCACCTGATTACGGCGAAGCCGGTGATGTACATCGCGAACGTCGACGAGAACGGCTTCGACAACAATCCGCTGCTCGACGAGGTGCGCGCGATCGCGGCATCGCAAGGCGCGGTCGTCGTCGCGATCTGCAACAAGCTCGAAGCGGAGATCGTCGAGCTCGACGAAGCAGAGCGCGCCGAATTCCTGGCCGACCTCGGCATGGACGAACCCGGCCTCAATCGCGTCATCCGCGCGGGATACGAACTGCTGCGCCTGCACACGTACTTCACCGCCGGGCCGAAGGAAGTGCGCGCGTGGACGAT
>DASRZO010000206.1:0-10174 GCA_035686405.1 Pseudomonadales bacterium
CGCGCCGATGGCGGCGCCGGTGACCGCGCCCGCGGCAACGGTCGCGCCTGCGGGCGGGGCGGGGCTAACGACTACACGTTGGGGCGCCTGGAGATTGACTTGGCTCGGATCGAAGCCGCTCTGCTTCACGGCCCACAGATAGCATTCGTATCGATCGCGGTCCTGTTGGGCCGGGCTTTGCCCACCGGCCGGGTAGAAGAACACCTCCGTGATCGCCGCCGCAGGCGCGCTGGCGTTCGTCGGTTGCACCGCCTCCCCGGCAATGCCAGCCGCCGCACTGAAAACGCCCGCCAGGACCAACGCAATGGCGGAATTCTTCATTTGGTTCGGCTCCCTCGCTGCGACTCAGTAGTTACGACCAGACCATGTGCTCTTCGGTTCCAATCGAGCCGCGAGAAATAGTCGCGATTGACATCTTCGTCGATCCACCAACAATTCTTTTGAGTCGCACCTGTCGAACAGCATCCTCGGCGAACGACTCGCGCTTTGCATCGGCCATATGCTCCGGTGCGCACCGAAACGCAACAGCCAGGAGATATACGTACCTGCTGCTACTTTTCAATGTGGACCGGCCTTCGCGTATGTCCATCCGCGGAAGCCGCGAATGATGACAACGCCGCCGGGTGCTATAAGGCGACCCAATCGTTTTGGCGGAAGAGCAAAATCGATGCGCTTGTGCGAGGTCGGGCGTCGAGCGCGGCTCCGCGCGGTACTCGGAGAGATCGTCGGAGCAACAAGGCGCCGCGGGATACTATTGCGCGTCTGCGCCGCCGTGCTATGTACGACCGGCGCGGCCTGTACGCACATCGGCACTGTCGTCAGTTACGACGACGCGATCGATTTCCGCGCCTATCACACGTATTCGTGGTTATCGCCGACTCCGTTATTCGACGCCGCGACAATCGATCCACGGCTGACGCAATATGTTCGGCTCGCGGTGTCGAACACGTTGGCGCGCAAGGGATACCGCTGGGTCCCCGATCCGGCCACCGCGGATTTCGCCGTCGACTTCACGATCGGAACCAACGAGAAGATCCGGCAAGAATACCCGCCCGATTCCGAATCGACCCACATACCGATCTGGGGCCAACCCTATCGCCAAGCCGTCGACGTGCGCGATTTCACCGAGGGCCGTTTGATGATCGACGTCTACGACGTCAAAACGCGCCAAGGCGTCTGGCATGGCCACGCAAAGAAAAACATTCTTCGACCAACAGACTCGAAGTCGGAAGCGGACATCAACGACGTCGTCAGTGCGATCCTGGACGGGTTTCCCCCAACGACTCGCTGATGCCGCGACGGTCCGTCGCCAAACCCATCCGCAAGGCCATGGGCGTTCACGTCATCGGTCCGCGCTTGCGCTGGCTCGGATGGGCAGCAACCGCGGTGATGGCAGCGACGGTGCTCGCAATGCTCGCGACGTTCTGACGACGCGATTGGCGGCTCCGATTTCGCAACGAACACCCGACATTCGAGAGAACGCAATAGACTCGATGCAGCCCCCAGAAGCCGCCTCGAGAACACCCTGGACGCGAGCAACCCGATGCCAGTGACGCGCGCGCTGATCGTCGCGAACATCGTCGTCTTCGCACTGCAAGCGGTGTGGGGCGACACGATGGTCGAGTGGTTCGCGCTGTGGCCGCTCGGCCGTCACGCAGTGCCCGAGTTGCACCTGACCGTCGCGTTCCATTGGTGGCAACTCGCCACGTCGGCTTTTCTGCACGCGGGTCTCCTGCACATCGCGTTGAACATGTGGGCGCTGTACCTGTTCGGCCACGACGTCGAACGCACGCTCGGATCGGGCCGCTACCTGGTTTTGTATGGCGCGGCCGTGCTATCCGCCTCCGTCGTGCAACTCGTCGTCGTCAGCGCTACAGCGGAATCGTCGGTGTTTCCCACCGTGGGCGCCTCTGGCGGCATTTTCGGGCTGCTGCTCGCGTTCGGGGTGCTGTTTCCAAGGCGCGTACTGATGCTGATCTTTCCGCCGATCCCGCTGCCGGCGTGGCTGTTCGTCGTCCTCTACGGATTGCTCGAGCTCACCAACGGCGTCCTTGGCACCGATGCGGGGGTTGCGCACTTTGCGCACCTCGGCGGCATGCTCGGCGCCTGGTTGCTGTTGCGGCGTTGGCGCGTGCGCGAGACCTACGACGGCTGAACTGCCGCGGATCCGGTCGCGACCGCGGCCAGGTACGCACGATCTCGATCGGTAGATCGCGCAGTCATCCAGGTGAAACCCACATGAACCGTACGTGGACCGGCGGGTCTAGACCTTCATATTCAACGGGTGGGGGATCGCCATGTGCGGCATCGCTGGATTCGTCGACGTGCGCCACCCCGAGGACGCCCAACAGAGCATGCAGACCGCGGTGGCCATGGCGAGCCGTCTACGCCACCGTGGGCCGGACGATTCGGGCGTTTGGACCGACCCGAGCGCCGGCATTGCCTTGGCGCATCGGCGGCTCGGCATCCTCGACGTATCGCCGTCCGGACATCAGCCGATGGTGTCGGCGAACGCCAGATTCGTACTCGTCTACAACGGCGAGATCTACAATCACGCCGAGCTGCGCGCCCAACTACAGTCGTTGGGATACGCGTTCCGCGGTCACTCCGATACGGAGGTGCTCGTCGAAGCGTGTGCCGAATGGGGTGTCGAAGCCACCTTGCGCAAGCTCCGCGGCATGTTCGCGTTTGCCTTGTGGGACCGCGCGTATCGAACACTGACACTCGCCCGCGACCGACTCGGCATCAAACCGCTGTTCTGGGCGCGGTTCGGCGGCCTGTTTTTGTTCGCCTCCGAACTCAAAGGCCTGCTCGCTCATCCGGGTTGGAACCCCGAGATCGACGACGCGAGCGTGCGCGCGTACATGCGCTGGGGTCACGTACCGGCGCCGTACAGCATCTATCGCGGCGTACACAAACTGCAGCCGGGCGAGTATTTGGTCGCGCGGGCCGACGCAGAACCCGTGATCGCGAGCTACTGGGATCCGGCGCAAGCGGCGGCGGCCGCGCAAGCCGATCCGTTCGACATCGACGAGCCGCAGGCACTCGGCGCACTGGAAGATCTACTCGACGACACGGTAGCCCGGCACATGGCCTCCGATGTTCCGTTGGGGGCGTTCCTGTCCGGCGGCATCGATTCGTCACTGATCGTTGCGTTGATGCGCAAACACAGTCAGCGGCCGGTGCACACGTTCGCGATCGGGTTCGACGACGCGCGCTACGACGAAGCGCCTTATGCGCGCGCCGTCGCGAACCATTTCGGCACCGTCCACACGGAAGCGATCGTTACGGCCGCCGACGCGGTCTCGATCGTTCCGGAGATTCCGGTGTATTTCGACGAACCGCTCGCGATCCGCTCGCAAATCCCGATCGTCGTGTTGTGCCGCCTCGCCCGACGCGACGTGACGGTCGCGCTTGCCGGCGACGGCGGCGACGAACTGTTCGGCGGATACCCCGGTTACTACATCGTTCGCGCGGTGCACCGCGCAACGAGCGGGCTCGGGCCAATGGGGCGGCGCATGGTGGCGGGCACCATCGACGGGCTGGTGGCAGGTGCGACGAGATTGCAGGGCAAGGTCCCGTCGGCTCGACGTCCCGAGCTTTTCGCGAACCGCATCAAGCAGGCGACCGCCGTCGTACGCGACGGCGGCGGCATCTGCGAACTGTACGCGCAACTCTACTGCACGACCGCCGGACGGCTCCCGCTACGGGGCAGCGGTGCCGAGCATGCGATGCGTTGGCAGCACGGGCGCCATCGCGATGTCGTTGGCGACTCGATCGACCGGATGGGCTACTTCGCGCTGCTCGGCACGTTGGTCGACGGATCGCTCGCCAAGATCGACCGCGCCAGCATGGCCCACAGTCTGGAAGTGCGCGTACCTTATTTGGACGATCGCGTCGTCGACTTCGCCTGGCACCTCCCGCCCGCGCTGAAGTACGCGAAAGGGGTCGGCAGCAAGCATCTGTTGCGTACTCTGCTGCATCGACATTTGCCGAGGGAGTTGGTCGATCGTCCGAAGAAGGGCTTTTCGAGCCCCTTACCCACGTGGCTGCGGGGGCCGCTACGCGACTGGGCCGACCACCTGCTGGACGAGCGTGCGCTCGCAGAGGAAGGGCTATTCGACGCGGCGGCCGTGCGCGACTGTTGGCGACAACACGTCACCGGCGTCGGCGACTATTGGCAGCTGATCTGGAACGTGGTCGTGTTCCGGCAATGGCGCAGCCATTGGGAGTCGGCGCGCCTTTGCCGCTCGCCCGCGCCCGATGCAAATCCGGTACGCGTCGCTTCGTGACCGCAGCGCGGCGCGACCGCGCGACCACGCCGTCGAGTTCCGCACCGCAACGGATTCGAGACGTTCGACACCCCGGATCGTCCGCACCCTACCGCATCGCGTCGCCGCCGAGCGCGAGGAAGAAGAGCGCGGTGTCGAGATAGCGTTGGCTGACGGCGCGCGTGATGCCGAGCCGCGCTTGCTGGTACAGGCGCTGCGCGACCAACACTTGTACGAAGCTCGCTTGCCCCGCTTCGTAACTCTGCTGCGTCAGATCGAGCGTCGCTTCGGCGGTTTCGAGCGCTTTCTGCTGCGCGGCGACCGACTCGGCATCGTGCTGCAGCGCGTTCAGCGCGTCCGCCACTTGGCCGAACGCCGCCAGCACCGTCTCGCGATACGTCGCGAGCTGCGCTGCCAACAAGTCGATCGCGGCGCGCTGCTGCGCGCGCAATTCGCCGCCGTGAAAGATCGGCGCGGTGAGTCCCGCGGCGATCGACCAGATATCGGTTTCGGACTTGAAGAGATCCGAGCTCGTCGTGCCGCTCGTCGTCCACGAGCCCGTCAGCGTCAGGTTCGGATACAACTGCGCCGTTGCGATTCCGACCGCGGCCGTCGCCGCGTGCAGCTGCGCTTCGGCGGCGAGAATGTCCGGCCGCGCGCGCACCAACTCCGACGGCAGCGTCAACGGTAGATCCGTCGGCAGCGTCAAGGCCGCGAACGAGAACGGCGGCGGCCCCCACTCCGCCGGCGCGCGCCCGGTCAGGATCGCGAGCGTGTGCCGAGCTGCGGCCAGCTGTTGCCGCAGCGGCGGCACCAACGTGCGGTCGTTGGCGAGTTGGCCTTCCGCGGCGAGCACGTCGGTGCCGGCCGACTTGCCGGCCTGCGCGGAGATCTGCACCAGCTCGAGGTTGTGTTCGTCGACCGCAATGATCTCTTCGACCGCGGCGAGTTCCTCGGTCGCACTCGCGATGTCGATCGCCGCCGTTACGACGTTGCCGGTCAGCGTGAGGTACGTCGCGCCGACGACACCGCGTTGGAAATCGACCAGCGCGGCCTGCTGCTCGATACGCCGCCGGGTGCCGCCGAAGAGATCGACGTTGTACGTCAACGCGCCGCCGAGGTTGTACAGGTTGCGCACCGAGATCAGCCCGGAGCGGTTGATGCCGCCGTTACCGCGGCTCGCGGTGCCGACCGCGTCGAGTTGCGGCCACAACGCACCGCGCGCCGCGTTCAGCGTCTCGGTGGCGGCGTCGAGCGTCGAGCGCGCCGCTTGCAGCGTCGGATTCGCGCCGAGCGCGCTGCTGACGGTTTCGTCGAGCGGCGAGGACGCGAACGCGCGCCACCATGCATCGGCCGGCGCCGACCCCGCCGTCAGCGTCTGCACCGGTTGATCGGCGCCGGCGTTCGGCAGCTCGACGGTGTTCTGATCGTATCGGTCGACCGTCGGCGGCGGCGGTCGCTCGAAATTCGGGCCGACCGCGCAGCCCGTGAGAACCGTCAGCGCCGCCGCGGCGATGACGCGAAAGATGCGGACGCCGTCGCAAGGTGCAGGTCGATCGCCGTGCGCGGCCCGCGCCACGCCCGAGCGCACGCGGACGTCGGCGTTCGAGCGGGTGCGTCCACCCATGTCATTCATACCGCAGCGCCTCGATCGGATCGAGCCGCGCCGCTTTGCGGGCCGGGTAATACCCGAAGAAGATGCCGATCGCGGCCGAGAACACGAACCCGACGGCGATCGCCGTCAGCGACACCAGCGTCGGCCATTCCGCGACGCGCGCGATCGCCTGCGTCACCAACACGCCGAACAAGATGCCGGCGAGACCGCCGGTGACCGACAGAATCACCGCCTCGGCGAGAAACTGCAGCAGCACTTGCACGCGCTGCGCGCCGATCGCCATCCGCAAACCGATCTCGCGCGTCCGTTCGGTCACCGACACCAGCAGGATGTTCATGATGCCGATGCCGCCGACCAACAACGAAATCGAGGCGACCACCGCGAGCAGCGCGGCCATGATCTTCGCGCTGCCTTCGGCGGCGCTCGCGATCTGGCTCAGGTTGCGCACGTTGAAGTCGGCGTCGTTGTCGTTCTCGATGTGGTGGCGCCGCATCAGCAGCTGCGTCACGTCGTCGACCGCCTTGTCGACGTCGGTCGCGCTCACCGCTTGCACGAAGATCACGTTGACGAACCCGGTCAGGCGCGGTGCGATGCCGTAGGGGTTCGCAAGGGACGGATACAACGTGCCGACCGTCGGCGCCGCCGTCGTGATCGAATTGCTGCCGCTCGTCGATGTCGTCGTCGTGGTGGTCGTCGTCGCAACGGTCGGCGCGGCGACGCCGAGCACTTTGCGCTCGCCGGTCGTGAACGGAATCATCACGACGTCGTCTTGATCCTGCCCCATCGCCGACTGGCCCTTCGCCGCGAACACGCCGACGACGCGCAGCGGAATGCCTTTGACGAGAACACGCGCGCCGACCGCGTCGGAGTTCTCGCCGAACAACTGCAGATACACCGTGTGTCCGAGCACCGCGACCAACGCCGCGTTGGCGACGTCTTGCTCGGTGATGCTGCGGCCGGATTCCACGCGCCAGTTCGTGATGTCCGGATACGTCGCGGTCACCGCTTGGATGCTGGTGGTCCAGTTCTGATCGCCGTACTGCACCTGCCCGCTCTGCCGGATGGTGTAGCCGACCAGCGCGACCGACGGCAGTTCGCGACGAATCGCTTCGGCGTCCGCCACGGTCAGCGTCGTCGCGCTGCCGAACCCGCCGCGCGATCCGCCGATCGATCGCGATCCCGGAACGACGATGAACATGTTGGTGCCGAGGCTCGCGATCTGCGCCTTGACCGCTTCGTTGGCGCCCTGCCCGACCGCCACCATCGCGATCAATGCGGCGACGCCGATGAACACACCGAGCATCGTCAACGCCGACCGCATCTTGTTGCGCGCGAGCGCCTGCAGCGCGGCGCCGCCGATCATCGACACGAACGTGAAGAAGCCGCGCCGCTCCGCGATCGCACGCAACACGCCGCGCGACGGCGCGGCGCCGTTGGGTTGCGGCATAGCGGTCGCCGCGGCCGCGGTCGCTGCATCCGATTTGAGCTCGTCGGTCAGCACCAAACCGTCGCGCATCGTGATCACGCGGCCCGCGTACGCCGCGATGTCGGGCTCGTGCGTGACGACGACGATCGTCACGCCTTGCTCGCGGTTGAAGCGCACCAGCGTTTGCATGATGTCGTGCGAATTGCGCGTGTCGAGGTTGCCGGTCGGTTCGTCCGCCAGTAACACGCTCGGCGAATTGATCAGCGCACGCGCGATCGCAACCCGTTGCTGTTCGCCGCCGGACAACTGCGCCGGCGTGTTGTGCTCGCGGTGACCGAGGCCCAGCAACTCGAGCGCGTGGCGCGCTCGCTCGCCGCGCTCCGCAGCATCCGGTGCGTGCGGCGCATAGAACAGCGGCAACGCCGCGTTTTCGATCGCGCTCGTGCGGGCGAGCAAATTGAAGCTCTGAAAGACGAAGCCGATGCGCTCGCTGCGGATGTTCGCGAGTTCGGTTTCCGAACACTGCGCGACGTCGACTCCTTCGAAGAGATAGTTGCCCGATGTCGGCCGGTCGAGACAGCCGAGGATCGACATCAGCGTCGACTTCCCCGATCCCGACGAGCCCATGATGGCGACGAACTCGCCGCGCTCGATGCGCAGCGATACGCCGCGCAACGCGTGCACCGCGACGTCGCCCGTCTGATACGTGCGCGTCACGTCGCGAACCTCGATGACGGATTCGGCCACGCGCTACAACCGCGGAATCCGCGGCGTCGTGCCGCCGGAACCGGACGCCGCGCCGGGACCGCCGCCCGGCGCTCCACCGCGCACGCCGACGACGACGGTGTCGCCGGCGGCAATGCCGCCGGCCGTGATTTCGGTGAACGCGTCGTCGTCGATGCCGATCTGCACCGGCACGCGCACGGGACGGCCGTCCTTCAACACGTAAACCGCGTGGCGTTCCACGTCGGATTTCGCCGCGCCGCGATCCGCGGATTTCCGTGCGTCGGTGCCGCGCGGCTGGAAGCGCAGCGCCGCATTCGGCACACGCAGCACGTCGTCGCGTTCCGCCGTCACGATGCGCACCGCCGCGGTCATGCCGGGCTTCAGATTCAAGTCCGGGTTCGGCACGCCGACGACCGCGTCGTACGTGATCACGTTCTGCACGCTGAGCGGCGCCTGCCGCACCTGCGTCACCGTGCCGTTGAACGTCTGATCCGGATACGCCTCGACCGTGAACAGCACCTTGTTGCCGACGGCGACGCTGCCGATGTCGGACTCGCTGACGTTGGTGTCGACCTGCATCTGCGTGAGATCGGTCGCGATCAAGAACAGCGTCGGCGTCTGAAAGCTGGCGGCGACGGTCTGGCCTTGCGTGACGTTGCGCGACACGACGGTGCCGTTCACCGGCGAGATGATGTTCGTGTAGTCGAGGTTCACCTTCGCCGCGTTCAGCGTCGCGAGCCGTTGCGCGATCGTGCTCTGATCGAGCGCGACCTGCGCGCGCGCCTGAATGAGCGCGTTGTTGGCGGTGTCGACCGTCTCCTGCGACACGATCTTTCTATTGAGCAGATCGACGTCGCGGTCGTAGATCACCTTCGAGAACTCGAGATTCGCCTGATCTTTCGCGAGCTGCGCGCGCGCGGTATCGAGCGCGGCGTTCTCCTGATCGACGATCGTCTGGTACGGGCGCGGATCGATCTTCGCGCACAACTGCCCGGCCTTGACCTCGGTGTTGAAGTCGCAATGCAGATCTTGAATGACGCCGGACACGTACGTGCCGACTTGCACGGTCGTCATCGGGTTGACCGTACCGCTCGCGGTGACGATGCGCGACACCGTGCCGCGCCCAACTTCGCTGGTCAGGTAGTCCGGCGCCACGGCACGATGCGACCACCAATAGGCGACGAGCGCGAGCACGACGAACGTCGCAACGCCGCCGCCGACCAACAGCAGGCGCCGCCGTTGCGGGCGCGCGTTCATCGCCGCGGCGCGCGTGTCGGCCGCCGCACCGTGCGACGCCGTGGCTTGATCGGGCAGTGCCATTTATTCTCCGTGTCCTATTCCGACCACTCATACGCACGTCGAGCGCGAACCCGTTGACCAATCCGATCGCCGGACCGTCGAACTCATCGCTCCGGCGCGCGTTCGCCGCCATGCGTGCTCTCCTGCGAGGACGCATCTTACGATGACCGCCGACGAACGCCGCTGGGAGATCTTTCTCGACATCCACTCGAACTTGCCGCGCGAAGGTCCGGGCAGTCGTGCGAGTACCGCGCGCGCGTTGCAACTCGCCGGACCGTTGCGCCCCAACCCGCTCGTCGTCGACGTCGGTTGCGGGCCCGGCGCGCAAACGCTCGACCTGGCGGATTTGATCCCGGATGCGCGCATCGCCGCATTCGATCGGCACCCACCGTACATCGCCGAACTGCGGCGTCGCGCCGCGGCGCACGGCTACGGGGCGCGCATCGACGCACGAATCGGCGACATGCGCGCGCTGCCGCTCGCCGCGGGCAGCGTCGATCTCGTGTGGTGCGAGGGCGCGGCCTATTTCCTGGGAATCCCGGAGGCCCTGCGCGTGTGGCGAGCGCTGCTGCGACCCGGCGGCCTTGTCGCGCTGACCGAACCGGTCTGGCTGTTGCCCGATCCGCCGGCGGCCGCAGTCGCGAACTGGCTCGAATATCCGGCGATGCGCGACGTCGCCGGCAACCGCAAGTTGATCGCGAACGCCGGCTACACGCTGCTCGGCGATTTCACGCTGCCGTACGAGGCGTGGATGGTCGAGTATTACGGCCCGGTCGAAGCGCGCGCCCGGTCGCTCACGGCGAAATACGCCGGCGATCCGCTCGGCGAAAGCGTGTT
>DASRZO010000207.1:0-5098 GCA_035686405.1 Pseudomonadales bacterium
GCGCGCCGCGATCGGCAGCTCCTGTGCATCGTCGAGTCGTCGGCCGACATTTTCGCGATCGAACACGCCGGCGGTTATCGCGGCACGTACTTCGTGTTGCACGGCCGGCTGTCGCCGATCGACGGCATCGGCCCGGAAGCGCTCGGGCTCGACGCGCTCGCGGACCTCGTGAGTCACGGCCAAATCGACGAAGTGATCCTCGCGACCAATCCCACCGTCGAAGGCGAAGCGACGGCGCATTACATCACCGAAAGCCTGCGCGGCAGCCGCGTGCGGCTCAGCAGGATCGCGCACGGCGTACCGCTCGGCGGCGAACTCGAGTACGTCGACGGCGGCACCATCGTGCATGCGTTGCTGGGCCGACGCAGGATCGGCGGGGCCGATTGACCGACTCGACGTACCACTACATCGACCGCGACGCCGATTTCGTGCCGGCGGTCGAGCGCTGGCGCCGTAGCGGGGTCGTTGGGATCGATACGGAGTTCATCCGCACGCGGACGTTCTATCCGATCGCGGCGCTGTATCAAGTCGCGACGGAGACCGAGCGCGCGATCGTCGATCCGCTGACGGTGACGCAGTGGGGGTCGTTCAAGGCGTTGCTTGAAGACCGCGGCGTCGTGAAAGTGATGCACGCGTGTTCGGAAGACCTCGAGGTGTTCGCGCGCCATCTCGATGCGATGCCGACGAGTCTGTTCGATACGCAGATCGCAGCGAGCTTTCTCGGTGCGGAATACAGCCCGAGCTATGCGGAGCTCGTGCGCCGGCACACCGGTACCGAACTCGGCAAGCACGAGACCCGCTCCGATTGGCTCGCGCGGCCGCTGCGCGCCGAGCAGTTGCGCTATGCGATCGAAGACGTCGAGTTCCTGTTGCCGATCCATCGCGCACAGGCGGCAGCGCTCGAGCGGCTCGGTCGCACGGCGTGGTGCCAGGAAGAGATCGGGCAGCGGCTCGGCTACGCACCGGTCGAGCCCGATCTGGCGTATCTGAATCTGCGCATCTCCTGGCGCGGCGATCGGCGCGGGCTCGCGCGACTGCGTGCGATGTGTGCGTGGCGCGAACGCTACGCGCGCGACAAGGACCTGCCGCGCGGACACGTGGTGAAGGACCAGCAACTGGTCGAACTCGCGTCGCAACGCAGCGTCGATCGGGAGACCATCGTCCGTGTGCTCGAACCCCCGGCGGCGCGACGCCACGGAAAGGAATTGTTGGGTTTGGTGGAACAGGCCGATGCATTGCCCGACGATGCGCTGCCGGCCGCGCTGGAAGCTCCGTTGACCACCGCGGAATCGCGTATGTTGAAAGAGTTGAAGGCGATCGGCGCCGAGTGCGCTCGCGGACTGGGTATCGCGGAGGAGTTGCTGTCGCGGCGGCGCGATCTCGAGAAGTGTTTGCGCACCATTCGCGCGGACGGAAGATTGCCCGACAACTTCCTCGGCTGGCGGCGCGCGCTCGTCGGTGATGCGTTTGCGGCCAAGTTGAGTGCGATGGGCCGATGAGACACGTCATCGTCTACAAGAGCCTTCGCGTCGCGGACATGTATTTGTTCGTCGACCAGCGCGAAGGACTCGAGCGCGTGCCGGCGGCACTGCTGCAGCGGTTCGGCGCGCCGGTCGAAGCGCTGCGATTCGAATTGACCGCGGAACGCCGTCTATCGCGCAGCGAAGCGCCGGTCGTACTCGACGCGCTGGCGAAGCAAGGCTTTTATTTGCAGATGCCGCCGACGATCGAAGGGCAAGCGCGGGAATGAGCGACGACGCGTTTTGGCAGACGAAATCGCTCGACGAACTGACGCAGGTCGAATGGGAAGCGCTGTGTGACGGCTGCGCGCAGTGTTGCCGTTTGAAGCTCGAGGACGTCGACACCGGCCGCATCGGCTGCACGAGCGTCGTGTGCCATCTGCTCGATCAAGACACGTGCCGATGCCTCGACTACGACGCGCGCCACGTGCGGGTTCCCGATTGCATCGAGTTCGACGCCGCGGCGGTGGCGCAGTTGCATTGGTTGCCGGAGACGTGTGCGTATCGATTGCGCGCCGAAGGTCGTCCGTTGCCGTCGTGGCACTATCTCGTGTGTGGTGACCGCGACGCGGTGCATCGCGCCGGCATGTCGGTGCGCGGGCGCGTGATGTCGGAGGCGTACGTGCATCCGTCCGACGTCGAAAATCGGATCGTGCATTGGATCGAACCGCAGGGTCGAATGAAGACGGGACCGAAGGATCGAATCAAGACAGAACCGAAGGATCGGGAACGCTGATATGGAAATGGTCGTCGCCTGGATCGTCGTCGCGGTCGCCGGACTCGGCACGCTCGCCGGCATCTTCATGTTGACTCGCGCAATCGAGACGCAGTGGCTACGGTCGTTGCTGCGGTGCTTGGCGACCGTCTGGCTGCTGGTGCCTTGGCGCATCGAAGCGGTGGACGGCTACTACGCGCCCGCGTACATCGTCGCGCTGTTCGAAGGCGTCTTCCGCGCCGACGGCAATCCGCGTCCCGCATTGATCGTGCTCGCGCTCGCGAGCCTGGTGGTGATCGTGATCCTGCTGATCGCCGGCGCAATCCGCTGGGTGCGCGCGCCGAAGTCCTCCTAGTCTGCTCGACCGAGCACGTTGCCGCAGCGTTGCTACGCTTAGGCGATGATGCGCTCGACCATCGGATCGCTGCTGCTCGTCGTGTTCGTCTACGCGTCGTTCGCGCGGGCGGACGCCGCGTCGGCAAATGTTTCGTCGGACGGAACGGCCGTCGGCGTCGACGTGCGGCTGGTCGTCGACGTCTCCGGCAGCATGAAGTCGGGCGATCCGGAATATCTGCGGCAGGATGTGCTGAACGACCTCGTGGAGGCGCTGCCGCCCGGCAGCCGCGGCGGCATCTGGACGTTCGGCGGCAGCGCGACCAACGTCGTTCCGTACGGTCCGATCGACGACGCTTGGCGGCGTGCGGCGCGCGCAGCGCGTGCGCGGATCGTGTCGAGCGCACCGCTGACGAATCTGCGCGATGCGCTCGCTGCGGCCGCGTGGGACGCGGACCGGCCCGCGCCGGAGTGGGATCGCCACGTGTTGCTCGTGACCGACGGCCGCGTCGACATCGGGCGAGACCCCGCACAAAACGAAGCGCAGCGCCGCGCCATCGTCGACGAATGGTTGCCGCGACTGCGCGCGGCCGGCATTCGCCTCGACAGCATCGCGTTGTCCGCCGACGCGGATCTGCCGTTCCTCGCGCGCCTCGGCGCCGGCACGGACGGACGTTCGGGGCGTGCCGACACCGTCGCCGCGGTGAAGGAGTTCGTCGTGCGCACTTACGGCGCGGCGACGCCGCGCATGGGGTCGTTCGACGTCGCTGCCGGCGTGACCGAGATGACGCTCTTCGCGCCGCGAGCGAAGGCGCTCTCGCTGATCGCGCCGAACGGCCAGACGATCGACGCCGCGGGCGCGGACGAAGACGCCCGCTGGGCGACTGCGGCCGCCGGGACGGTAGTGACGTTGACGGCACCTGCGCCCGGACGGTGGCGCTACGCACCTGATGTTCCGATCGACGTATACCCGGACCTTGCGCTCGCGGTGACGCCCAACAACTCGACAGAGGCGCCGGCACTGCGCGTCGCATTGGTGAACGGCGCGCGTCCGGTCGACGCCGACCTACGCGACGGCGTTGCGCTCGAAGCCACGCTGACGACGCTGTATGGCTCCGAGCCGTTGGTGGTGACCGCCGCCGAAGACGCCGCTGCGTTCGACGTCGCGCTCGGTTCGCCGCTGACGCCCGACGACGAAGTCGTGTTGCGGTTGGTCGGGCCGACATTCGTGCGCAGCCGCACCTATGTGCAGAGCATTGCGCATCCGATCGATGTCGATCTGCGTGCGGTCGGCGACGGCAACGTCGCGGCGTCGGTGCGCGTGAACCTCGCGACGGTCGATCGCAAAACGCTGCGCGTACTCGCGACGACTGCGGTCGCCGACGGCGGCCGTGCGTCGCTCGGCGTCGGCGAACGCCAGGCCGACGGCGCGTGGACGGTCGCGATCCCGGCGCTCGGCACGAACGTCGATGTGAAACTCAAGGTGTTGTTCAACGACGTGAACGGCACCGACACGCAGATCGACGTGGACCCGATCGCGATTGCACTGCCGATCTCGAAGCAGCGTCGATTCGGATTCGACGAACACGGGCGTCGCGTTGCCGATCCGGTCAGGCCGCCGCCGGCCGTCGAACCGATCGTCGCGGAGCCGCCGCCGGCGCAGACGCCGGTGCCGCCGCCGGTCGTTGTGGAAGCGCCGGTCGCGCAGGCCGCCGACCAACGCCGCGAGGCGGAGCCCGCGCGCAGTTCGATGCCGAGCGGGTGGGCGTGGATCGCGGCGGCCGTTGTCGTGCTCACCAGCGTCGCGTCGTTGGCATGGTTCTTCTTGCGCAAGCGCGTCGCGGAACCGGACGCTGCCTTCGACGCAGCGCTTGCCTCGTATCGCGACGCGCTCGCAGCGGCCGGTACGAAACCTCCAGCGGCCACAACGACTTAGCCGATCTCGCCGAACGGCTCGCGGCGGGGGGCGTTGCTTGCTATGCGCCGGGGTCGGCAATTAAAGTAGCCGCTTCCCTCATTCAGCTTCATTAAACGAGACGTCAATCGATGATTTTTGATAGCACCGCCACGTACATTTCCACCGATGAGTTGAGCATGGCTGTCGATGCGGCGGTGAAGCTCGAACGGCCGCTGCTCGTGAAGGGCGAACCCGGCACCGGCAAGACGCTGCTCGCCGAAGAGATCGCGAACTCGCTCGGCATGGAATTGATCCAGTGGCACATCAAGTCCACGACGAAAGCGCAACAAGGTCTGTACGAGTACGACGCGGTGACGCGACTGCGCGATTCGCAGCTCGGTGACGAACGCGTCAAGGACATCCGCAACTACATCTAGAAGGGCAAGCTGTGGCAGGCGTTCGAATCGGACAAGCGCGTCGTGCTCTTGATCGACGAGATCGACAAGGCCGACATCGAATTTCCGAACGACTTGCTGCAAGAGCTCGATCGCATGGAGTTCTTCGTGTACGAGACCGCGGAGACGATCAAGGCGAAGCAGCGGCCGGTCGTCGTGATCACGTCGAACAACGAGA
>DASRZO010000208.1:0-5020 GCA_035686405.1 Pseudomonadales bacterium
TCTGTCCTGCGCGCGACAGCGCGACGACCAAGCCGTAATAGGCCCAATCGGCGCCGCCGGTCTTTTCGACCAGTGAACGGAACTGCGCGACCGCCTGCTGCGGCGATGCGGCGAAATGCACCATCGCCCGGGCGCGCATCATCTGGAACTCTTCCGAATCCGGGTAGTTCTTCACCGGATACTTCGCAGCGACGTTGCGCGCGTCGGTGATCCGCGCTTCGGTCACCGGGTGGGTCAGTAGAAATTCGGGCGGCTTGCGGCTGAAGCGATAGGCGCGCTGCATCTGTTCGAACATCCGCGCCATCGCCATCGGATCGAGGTCGGCTGCGTAGAGCGTCTGGATGCCGGTGCGATCGGCCTCCGCTTCGCGTTCGCGCGAGAACGCCAGGGCATTCTGCTGCGCGAGCGCTTGCGTGCCCGACATCGCCGCGAGGCCCGCTTGCCCGCCGGCCGTCGCGGCGACCAGGATCGACGCGAGCATCGCGGCGAGATACGGCAACGTGTTCTGTTGTTCGTTCTCGATCTGTCGCGCGAAGTGGCGCTGGCTCAGGTGCGCGAGCTCGTGTGCAAGCACGGCGGAGTATTCGTTGACGTCTTCAGCGGTCAGATACAGCCCGAGGTTGATGCCGACGACGCCGCCCGGCGCGGCGAACGCGTTGACCTCCTGTGCGTCGATCAGCACCGGGTAGAGCTGCTTGCGCTTCAGGTCGGAATGTTCGGCAAGGCTGTAGAGCTGCGTCTCGGTGTAGTACTTCAGGATCGGATCGCTGACGGTCGGCGCTTCGGCGTGGATCTCGCGCAGCAACTGCTTACCGATCTCCTGTTCCATTTCGAGCGACACGACGCCCGACGAACTGTCGCCGAGCTCGGGGAGTTCATTGCTGACCGTCGCCGCCGTCGTGATGCTGAAGAACAGGCCGGCGCATAGCAGCAACTGGCTGATCGGGAACCTGGACATGGCCCGCATGATACTGAAAAAGCGCCGCGGCAATGTGCCGCGGCTCGTGGAATATCAGGTTACGCAGGACGCCGGAAGTTCCGTCGATCAGCGCGGCGGCGGCAGGCGCCTGTGCAATACTGCGAGTCGTTCTCGTTCAACCGGAAGCCGTCATGGCCGAAGCCGCCGTCGTGCTGGATACGTCGGGCCTCAACTGCCCAATGCCGCTGCTGAAGGCGAAGAAGGCGCTGAACGAAATGGCGGCGGGCGCGCTATTGCGCGTCATCGCGACAGACCCCGGATCGGTGCGCGATTTCGAAGTGTTCTCGCGCCAGAGCGGTCATGCGCTGCTCGAGTCGAAGCAAGCGGACGGTCGCTTCGAGTATCTGCTGCGCAAGAAGGGCTGAGCGCCAACGCTTCCGGTGAGGCGCATCGGTTTGCGGCGTCGGACACGTCGCGGGCTCGATCGCGGTGCCGAGGCCCGAGCGTTGTGAAGGCCGGAACGCGCCAGTATCCTTGGCGCCGTTTTCGTCTCCAAGGGAATTGCCATGCTCGCGGGCAGCATTGTCGCTCTGGTGACGCCGATGCATCGCTCCGGCGAGGTCGATTGGACCGCGCTCGATCGATTGATCGACTGGCACCTCGAATCGGGTACGCACGGCATCGTGCCGATGGGTACGACCGGCGAATCGCCGACGCTCGACGTCGACGAGCACATCAAGGTGATCGAACGCACCGTCGTGCGCGTGGCTAAACAGGTACCCGTGATCGCCGGGACCGGCGCGAATTCCACCGCGGAGGCGATCGAGTGGACGCGCGAGGCAGCCAAAGTCGGCGCGGACGCGTGCCTGCTGGTCACGCCGTACTACAACAAGCCGACGCAGGAAGGCTTGTACCAGCATTACAAGGCGATCGCCGAGGCGGTCGACGTCGCGCAGGTGCTGTACAACGTGCCGGGCCGCACCGCGTGCGACCTGAAGGCCGACACCGTCGGGCGGCTCGCACAGATCGACAACATCGTCGGTATCAAGGAAGCCTGCGGCGATCCGACGCGCGTGACCGAGATCGTCGAACGCTGCGGGCCGGGATTCGTGATCCTGTCCGGCGAGGACGCGCAGACGCTCGACATGATGAAGCGCGGCGCCGTCGGCACGATCTCGGTGACGGCGAATGTGTTGCCGCGCGAGATGGCGCAGTTCGTCTCCGCGTATCTCGAAGGCGACGTCGAGCGCGCTGCCGCGATCGACGCGAAGTTGCAGCCGATCCACCAGATCTTGTTCGTCGAGACGAGTCCGCAACCGGTGAAATGGGCGCTGCATCTGATGGGCAAGATCGACACGGGGATTCGCCTGCCGTTGCTGCCGATGTCGGAGCAGTACCGCGGCGAGCTCGAGCAGCGGTTGCGCGCGGTCGGAGCGCTTGCGTGATTCGACGCGGTCTCCGGTGGCTCGCCGCCGCGAGCATCGTCGTCTGCACCGGATGTGGTTGGTTCGGCAGCATCTTCGTCGATCGCAGTAACGACTATTTGGTCGCGAAAGAGCGGCCGCCGTTGGTGGTGCCGGACGATCTGTCGAATGCGGCGATCCAGCCGATGATGCCGATTCCCGCCGTCACGTCGACGCAGCGGCACGTGAACTTCGAGGGCGGTGCGCCGCGGCCGGAGGCGATCTACGCGCGCGACGAATCCGAGGGCGTGAAGATCCAGAAGCTCGGCGATCAGCGCTGGCTGTTGATTCCGCAGCCGCCGGCGGTGGTGTGGCCGAAGGTGAAGCAGTTCTTCGCCGACAACGGCGTCGCGTTGACGCTCGATCAACCCGAAGCAGGCCGGCTCGACACCGAGTGGCTGACGATTTCCAGCAAGGCGGCGCGCGACGTCGTGCGCCTGTCGATCAGCGACGGGAAGGCGTCGGCGAACCTGGCAACCGGTCGGGACCGCGTGCGCGTGTTGGTCGAACCGGGTATTCGCGACCGTACGACGGAAATTCACTTGCGGTACGAGAACGACAGCAAGTCGATGCCGAACGACCAAGTGATGCCGGAGCAGTCGGACATCGGCGAAGTCGAGACGCAGCTGCTGAACGAACTCGGCGGTTACATCGCCGCGAACGTCGGTGACGCGAGCATCTCGTACGTCGCGCGCAACATCAGCACGCAGAGCAAGGCCGAGCTGCAGCGCGACCCGTCGGACCTGCCGGTGCTGCGTCTGAATCTCGATTTCGATCGCGCGTGGGCGACCGTGGCGCAGGCGTTGAAGGAAGCGAAGCTCGATGTGACCGACGTCGACCGATCAGCCGGCGTGTTCTATCTGACCGTGACCGATCAAATGCTGAACCAGGAAGAGAAGCCGTCGTTCTGGACGCGCTGGTTCCGCAGCGAGAACAAGCGAAATCTGACGCTGCTGATGCAGCCGCTGACGGCCAATGCGCCGCCGCAGACGCCGGGATACGACGTGACGGTGTTCAGCGACAACGGTCAGCGTGCGCCGGCCGATCTCGCGGAGCAGGTGCTCATCATGATTCGCGAGTTCGCGACATAACCGCGGCGAACCAACTCCCCATTCCATTCGCGTCGCTCTCCGGCGCTTCGATCGCGTCGCTCGGCAGCGGCAGCCGCGGCAATGGCACCGTGGTGTCGTTCGACGGCGTACGCCTATTGGTCGATTGCGGGTTCACGCTGAAGCAGACACGCGTGCGGTTGGCCCGGCTGGGACTGACGCCGGACGACTTGTCGGGCATCTTCGTCACGCACGAGCACGCCGATCACATCCACGGCGTCGCCGCGTTGGCGCGGCGACACCGGTTACCGGTCTACATGTCGCACGGTACGCGACGCGGTTTGCACGACTATGCCGACGTCGACGTGCGGCTGTTCAATGCGCACGACGAATTCGTCGTCGACGGCATCGGCGTCATTCCGGTGCCGGTACCGCACGATGCGCGTGAACCCACGCAATTCGTATTCGAAAGCGCCGGCGTGCGCGTCGGCGTGTTGACCGATCTCGGCCACGTCACCGCGCACGTGAGCGCGGTTTACCGGCGCTGCAATGCGCTGTTGGTCGAAGCGAATCACGATCGCGACATGTTGTGGAGCGGCACGTATCCGCCGGCGCTGAAGCGCCGCATCGCGAGCGACTTGGGTCATCTCTCCAACGAGCAGACTGTGGCGCTGCTCGAGGACATCGGCTCGGACGACATGCGCGAAGTGGTGGTCGGCCACATCAGCGAACAGAACAACTGCGCGCAACGACTCGGGCGCGCATTCGAGGACTTGAGGCGACGCTTGCCGCGGCTGCGCTTTGCGACGCAGCGCGACGGGTTCGGTTGGATCGACCTGTAGCTTCGCCGACCGGCGGCGCTAAGGGCGCAGGACTTGGCGCCCGAAGAAGCCGGTCAATGTGCGCACCAGCCAACGCGGCTGCGTCTGGCTCCACAACGCCGACATCTGATTGGCGAGACCCGGCACCCGGACGACCTCGCCGTTGATGCAGGCGGCGTAGCCTTCCTGCGCGACCGATTTCACGTCGGCGATCATGAACGACGGGATCTCCGGGAATGCCGCGCCGCGCTGCGTGATGTCCTGGACCATGTCGGTGCCGGTGAGGCCGGGACACAGTGCCGTGACGGTGACGCCGGTGCCGCGCAACTCTTCGGCGAGGCCTTCCGTGAGCGACAGCACGAACGCTTTGGTCGCGGCGTACAGCGACATGCTCGGTACCGCTTGAAACGCCGCGAGCGACGAGACGTTCAGGATGCGGCCCGAGCCGCGCGCGACCATGTCGGTGACGAAGAGGCGCGTCAACGCGGACAGCGACGCGGCGTTCAACAACACCATGCGCGACACGTCGTCTGCGTCCATCGCGGTGAACGCGCCGCCGTATGCGACGCCGGCATTGTTGACGAGCACGTCGACCGCCACGCCGAGCTGCTTCACGTCTTGATGCAGCGACTTCGCCGCAGTCTTCAACGCCAGGTCTTTGACGACGATCGCGACGTCGGCGCCGCTCGGCGCGAGTTCGTCGCGCAGCGCCGTCAGCCGATCGTCGCGGCGCGCGACCAGGATCAGATCGTAGCCGTTCGCCGCGAA
>DASRZO010000209.1:0-12175 GCA_035686405.1 Pseudomonadales bacterium
CGCGTCAGGATCGTTCGCCACGTCTCGAGATACGGCAAATTGCCGCCGTAGCGATCGATCGACCACGGGCACGGCACACGGGTGACGTCTTTCAGCAGCGACACCGTCAGCGTCGAGACTGCCACCGCGGTGACGAGGTACACGAGCGTCCATCGATACGGCCGCAATCGCTCGACCCAAAACGACGCCGCGCAGGCGACGACGAGCGCAGCGCACGCGACGCTGACGAGCCGGCTCGCGGTGCCGTGCAACACACCGCTGACGAACGGATCGCGGCGCAGCGCCCACGCGCCGCCTTCCCAACGATAAATCGCGTCGGCGAACCATACGTCGAGGCGCGTCGACTCGAATACGATCGCGAGTGCCACGAACACGAGCAGCGGCGCGACGACGTGCTCACGCCGAGAACCGAGCGAATCGGTCAAGGCGTCCCGCCGCCCGTCCGGCTCCATTCGTTCAAACCGTCCTTGAACGTCTCCGCCGCGACTTGGTAGTAGGCGCGGGCTTTCTCCGCACCCGCGTCGTTCGCGTCGACCGGCACTTTGCGCGAATTTGCATCGTCGTAGCGATACCGCTCGATGCGATGGCGCGGCTGCAAGATCGTCAGGTCGCGCCCGTCGTAGTAACCGAGATATTGGTAGTTGCCGATCAACGCGCGACTCGGATGCTGCGGCGACAACGCGTCGACGCCGAACGCCATCGATCGATAGTCGACGTTCAGCAGCGCGAGGATGGTCGGTGCGATATCGATCTGACTCATCAACGTGTCGACCTCGCGCGGCGCGACGAGCTTCGGCCCATAGATCCACAGCGGAATGTGATATTTGTCGAGCGGCAGATCTTCCTTGCCTGCGCTGCCGGCGCAGTGATCGGCGACGATCACGAACAAAGTGTCGTCGAACCACGCGTGCGATCGCGCATCGCGCAGGAACGCGGCGATCGCGTAGTCGGTGTATTTGACCGCGCCGTCGCGACCGCTGCCCGAGGGAATGTCGATGCGGCCGTCCGGATACGTGTACGGCCGATGGTTCGACGTCGTCATCAAGTGAAAAAAGAACGGCTTGCCGGCGGAGTTCGCGCGATCGGCCGCCGCAAGCGTCTGCTTGTACAGATCCTCGTCCGCCATCCCCCACGCATTGCTGAAGCCGATGTCCGCGTCCGGCACGCTCGACTGGTCGATCACGCCGTAACCGTTGCCGGAGAAGAATGCGGCCATGTTGTCGAAATAGCCGCGGCCGCCGTAGATGAACTGCGTGTCGTAGCCGCGGGCACGCAACACGTTGCCGAACGACCACAGGCCGCTCTCGCGGCCGATGCGTTTGACGATCGAATAGCCCGGCGTCGGCGGAATCGACAACGTCACCGCTTCGAGGCCTCGCACGGTCCGCGTGCCGGTCGCGTACATGCGATTGAAGAACAGGCTTTCGCCGATGAGCGCATCGAGGTTCGGGGTCAACGTCGAGCCCGGCGTGAAGCGCGCAAGGTACTCGGCGCTCAGGCTCTCGACCATCACGAGGATCACGTTGTAGCGGTGCTCGGCCCCGGCGGCGTGCACGCGGCGCAGAATGGAGCGCGAATGCGGCTCGACGTAGTCGTCGGGCGCCGCGCCGAGATCTTCCTTCAACACCGCGACCGCGTGGTCGGAATCGACCGACTGATAGAACTGCACGTAGTCGAGCTCGTTGTTGCGAAACGCCGCGACGAATTGATACGGGCCGTCCGAGGCGAGTTCGCGCGCGTAGTTGTCGCCGATGCGATCACGCAGTTCCTGGCCGACGCCGAAGTACGCCGCGACCGGCAACGCCAACCACAGCGCTGCCACCCGCCACCGCGACCGCGCGGGACCGTCGTTGCGCAACGCCACGTCGAAGCGGCGCGCGAGCAACGCATAGAGCACGATCGTCACGACGGCGATACCGGAGAAAATCGCCACGACCGGATACGACTCTGCAATGTTGTTGGTGACTTCGCGTCGGTACACGAGATAGTCGACCGAGATGAAGTTGAAGCGCGCGGAGAACTCGCGCCAGAAGAGATACTCCGCCGCGACGATGAAGCCGAAGCCGTAAATCGTCGCGAAGCAGAGGACGTGAATCGCCGCACGCGTGATCGGACTGCGCCACACGACGGTCGGGCACGCTGCGACGAACAACACCGGCACGATCGACGCATACGCGACGAAACACAGGTCGTACAGCAGACCGAGCGCGGCGATCGGCACGACGTCATGCAAACCGACGCCGGCATCGGCCGGCAACGACGCCGCCAAAACGCAGCGCGTCACCTGCGCGACGAGCAGATAGACGGCCGCCATCCACGCAACGATCGCGAAGCGCGACTGCCTCATCGTGAGTCGCTCCGAGCCCGATATGCCCGGCCGCCGTCCGCCTGTTCCGGCGCAAAACACATGCTTTTCCAATTCGAGACTTGCTTCATAATTGATTGATATTACTCGATTTCAAATTCGCGATGCCCAAACCCCGTACCGCCGCGACGATCGGCTACTACGCGGCGGCGATCACGCTCGGCCTCGGGACTGCGGTCGTCGGTCCGGCGCTCGACGCGCTCGCGCGACGCACCGAATCGTCGCTCGGCGACATCGGCGTCGTCTTTACGACCACGTCGATCGGATATTTGTTCGGTGCGCTCCAAAGCGGTCGTTGGTTCGACCGCATGCCGGGACACCGCGTCCTCGGTCTTGCCCTCGCCGCGCTCGGCGCTGCGTTCGCGATCGTTCCTGCGTCGGCGTCGCTGGTCG
This sequence comes from Pseudomonadales bacterium, assembly GCA_035686405.1. GTDB lineage: Bacteria > Pseudomonadota > Gammaproteobacteria > Pseudomonadales > Azotimanducaceae > DATJGR01. The sequence goes on from DASRZO010000209.1 coordinate 2,759, forward strand.
TGCTGGCGGCGGTGTTCGCGCTCATCGGCGCCGCGACGGCCGCGATCGACGTCGGCACCAACACGCTGCTGCTGTGGAGCTATCGCACGCACGTCGCGCGCGCGATGAACGGCTTGCACTTTTGCTTCGGCGTCGGCGCGCTCGTCGCTCCGACGATCGTCGCCGCGTCGTTGAGCACCACCAACGACGTCAGGCTGGCGTTCGTCGTGCTCGCCGCGATCACGCTGCTCGTTGCATTCGCATTCACGCGCCTGCCCACCGCTCCGGTACCCGTGCACGCGAACGAGTCCACCGCGGTTCGCGAGACGCCGACGCAACGCCGCCTCACGGTACTGATCGCCGCGGTCTTCGCTTTCTACGTCGCCGCAGAAGTGACTTACGGCGGTTGGATATCGACATACGCGTTCGAACTCGAGTTCGGCGACGCGGCCGAAACGGCGTTCCTCGCGTCGCTCTTCTGGGGTCTGCTGACCGTCGGCCGGCTGCTCGCGATTCCGCTGACCGGCCGCATCCGCGCGAGCACCGTCATCGCGATCGGTTTCGCCGGCGCCGTCGTTTGCCTCGTCGCGATCGCTCTGTTGCCGCATTCGCACGCCGTGTTGTGGATGGCGACCGGCGCGTTCGGGCTCTGCCTCGCGCCGATCTTTCCGATGACGCTCGTGTACTCGAACGAACGTCTGCCGGCCTCGGGACGCCGCACCAGCCTGTTCATCGCGGCGTCCGGAATCGGCAGCATGACGTTGCCGTGGATCACCGGGCGCGCGTTCGCCGCGTACGGCCCAACGAGCTTGCTCTGGCTCGACGCGGCGGCCGTCGCGCTCGGCGGCGCCGCGGTCGCATTCGCGCTGCGAACCGGCAGTAGAACCGTCAGCCCGACTTGAAGACGATCAGCAGGTCTTTCGCATCGACCTGCTGACCGGGCTGAACCAACACCTCGGCGATGCGGCCTTCGCGCTCGGCGCGCACGCCCGCTTCCATCTTCATCGCCTCGATCGACAGCAGCATGTCGCCGCGCGCGACCTCGTCGCCCGGCTTGACCGTCACCGTCGCGATCATGCCGGGCATCGGCGCGCCGACGTGGTCCGGATTGCCGGCATCGGCGCGGACGGCCGGCGTGCGGTCCGGCTTCAGCGCGCGGTCGGCGACGTTCACCGATCGCGGCTGGCCGTTCAATTCGAAAAACACGGTGCGTGTGCCGTCGGCGTGCGGTTCGCTGACCGCGACGTAGCGCACGATCAAAGTCTTGCCCGGGCCGCCGTCGACGGTGATCTCCTCGCCCGGCGCCATACCGTAAAAGAACACCGGAGTCGGCAGTACGCTCACGTCGCCATACCGCGCGCGATAGGCGTTCCAATCGAGGAACACCTTCGGATACATCAAATACGACGCGAACTGGTCGTCGGTCAGCTTGCGCTCCGCCTTCTGCTCGGCTTCTTTCCGCGCCGCCGCGAGGTGGATCGGCGGCAACGACGCGCCCGGACGGGACGACAGAGGGGCGCCGCCGTTCAAGATCTTCTTCTGCAGCGCCTTCGGAAAACCGCCGAGCGGTTGGCCGAGGTCGCCGCGGAACATCGACACCACCGACTCCGGGAACGCGATCTCGCGTTCCGGATCGAGCACTGCGTCGCGGTCGAGTCCGCTGGTCACCATCATCAGCGCCATGTCACCGACGACCTTGGAGGTCGGCGTCACTTTGACGATGTCGCCGAACATGTCGTTCACGTCGGCGTACGCCTGTGCGACTTCCGGCCAACGATCGCCGAGGCCCAGGCTGCGGGCCTGTTCGCGCAGGTTCGTGAATTGACCGCCCGGCATGCCGTGCACGTATACCTCCGACGCGCCGGACCGAATGTCGCTCTCGAACGCGACGTAGCACTCGCGTACCGGTTCGAAATAGCGCGACACGACGCGGATGTGTTCCGGGTCGAGTCCGGTCGACCGCGCGTCGTGGCGCAGTGCTTCGACGATCGAGCCCAAGTTCGGTTGCGACGTGAGACCACTCATCGAATCCATCGCTGCGTCGACCGCGTCACAGCCGGCGTCGACCGCGGCGAGCACGCTCGCCGCCGCGATGCCGCTCGTGTCGTGCGTATGGAAATGAATCGGCAACCCCACTTCCTCGCGCAACGTCTTCACGAGCAGTGCGGCCGCGTGCGGCCGGCACAGTCCCGCCATGTCCTTGATGCCGAGCACGTGCGCGCCGGCCTTTTCGAGTTCCTTCGCCATCTTCACGTAGTACTTCAGGTCGTACTTCGTGCAGCTGGGATCGAGCAAATTGCCGGTGTAGCAGATCGCCGCTTCGCAGATCGCATCGGTCGAGCGCACCGCGTCGATCGCGACGCGCATGTTGTCGACCCAATTCAGCGAGTCGAATACGCGAAAGAGATCGACGCCGGTCGCCGCTGCGCGTTTGACGAAATACTCGACGACGTTGTCCGGATAGTTCGTGTAACCGACGGCGTTGGCCGAACGCAGCAACATCTGCAGCAGGATGTTCGGCACGCGCTCGCGCAGCGCCTCGAGCCGTTCCCACGGACACTCGCCCAAGAAACGCATCGCGACGTCGAACGTCGCACCGCCCCAACATTCGAGCGACAGCAATTGCGGCAACAAGCGCGCGTAAACCGGCGCAATCGCCAGCATGTCGTGGCTACGCATGCGCGTCGCGAGCAGCGACTGATGCGCGTCGCGCAGCGTCGTGTCGGTGACGAGCACGCGCGTCTGCTCGCGCATCCACCGCGCGAACTTCTCGGCGCCGAGTTCGTCGAGCAGTTGTTTCGTACCCGGCGGCGGCGCGTCTTTCGACACTTCCGGTGCGCGCGGGAAGTTGCGCTCGACCGGCGCGGCGCGGCCGCGCACTTCCGGGTTGCCGTTGACGATCAGCTCGCCGACGAAATTCAGCAGCTTGCTGACCTCGTCCGTGCGCGCCGGGAAACGCAACAGCTCCGGCGTGTCGTCGATGAACGTCGTCGTGTACTGCGCCGACAGGAACTTCGGATGCGCGAGCAACTGCGACAGGAACGGCAAGTTCGTGCGGACGCCGCGAATGCGGAACTCGCCGAGCGCGCGCCGCATCCGCGTCGCGGTCTCTTCCGGCGTGCGCCCCCACGCAGTCACCTTCACCAACATCGAATCGTAGTAACGCGTGATGCGCGCGCCCGCGTACGCGGTGCCGGCGTCGAGGCGAATGCCGAATCCCGCCGGGCTGCGATAGGCCGACAACGCACCGTAGTCCGGAATGAAATTGTTCTCCGGATCTTCGGTCGTGATGCGACATTGCATCGCGTGGCCGTAGAGATTGATCTCGCTCTGCACCGGCACGCCGCTGTCGGGCCGGCCGATCGTCGCGCCGCCGGCAATCAGGATCTGCGCTTTCACGAGGTCGATCCCGGTGATGTTCTCCGTCACCGTGTGCTCGACCTGAATGCGCGGATTCACTTCGATGAAATAGAACTTGCCGGTGTCGACGTCTTCTAGGAATTCGACGGTGCCGGCGTTCTGGTAACCGACTGCGCGGCCGATCGCGAGCGCGTAGCCGTACAACTCGTCGCGTCGGGTTCGATTCAAGAACAACGCCGGCGCGCGCTCGACCACCTTCTGATGGCGGCGTTGCACCGTGCAGTCGCGTTCGAAGAGATGCACGAGGTTGCCGTGCGTGTCGGCGAGGATCTGCACCTCGACGTGGCGTGCGCGCGTGATCGCCTTCTCGAGATACACCTCGTCGTTGCCGAACGCGGTCAACGCCTCGTTGCGCGCAGTCGTCAGCAAGTCGTCGAGCAATTCGGCCCGTGCCACCGCGCGCGTGCCGCGACCGCCGCCGCCCCAACTCGCCTTCACCATCAACGGAAAGCCGATGTCGGCGGCGAGCTTGCGCACGGCGGCCACATCGCGCGGCAGCGGCCCCGTCGCCGGCGCGACCGGAACGCCGGCGCGGACTGCGAGCTCCCGCGCAGCCACTTTGTTGCCGAGCGTCTCCATCACCTCGGGCGGCGGACCGACCCACACGAGCCCCGCCGCCAGCACGGTGCGGGCGAAGTCGGGATTCTCGGCAAGGAAACCGTAGCCCGGGTGTACCGCGTCGCAGTTCGCCTGATCGGCGATCCGCATCAAGTCGTCGACGTCGAGGTACGCCTGGACCGGCGTCTTGCCTTTCCCAACCAAGTACGCCTCGTCGGCCTTGAAGCGATGCAGCGCGAAGCGGTCCTCCTGCGAGAACACGGCGACCGTCCCGATGCCGAGTTCCATCGCCGCGCGCTGGACGCGGATCGAGATCTCGCCGCGGTTCGCGACGAGGATGCGGCGGATCGGCCGGCGTTCGACCATCGGTGGGCTCGCAAGAATCGGTAAGGCGCGCATGATATCGACTTTCGTCGGCGTGTTTCGATTCCGTGGCAGTTCGCCGGCTTCTTCGCCCTCGCGTTCACCGCTCGCCTTCGGCGGTTGCTTCGCGAACGGCCTGCGCGATCGAACCGCCGGGCAGCGTCGGCCGACAGACGTTCGTCGCTCGACGCGTCCGCCGCCGGCTCGAGCGACTCGCCGTGTCAGACGCCGTCCGACCATCGGGCTGGCGGATCGTCGGAACGTCGGCGATTCTTCGTTGCGGGGATCATCGGTCATTCGTGTTGCCGCGACTTTTGCTTGCCACGTTGCTCGTGTGCCTAGCCGGCTGTGCGCCGACCTATCACATGGGCGACCCAATCAGTGCGAAGGAGAAGCCGAACGCGCCGGCGCCCGCCGCGGCGACACCGAGTTCGACCGCCGCGCCGACGGACTACCGCGACGACGACGCGCAACGTAAAGCCGACCAATGGGAAGCGAAATGGCGGCAGATCCAGTCGCCGAACGACACCGTCGGCTGGGTCGACCACATGCAGGTGTGCGGCTTGAAGTATCGCTTCCGGCACTACGACGAGTTGTTCCACTGTCTCGATTTGCTCGACGCGAAGGTCGCGGCCGGCGGTAAGCGCGTCCCCGACACGGACCTCGTGCGCGCGGGCTTACCGGTGATGACCGGTTGGTTGCGCAGCTCCGCGTACGCCGAGCTCGGCGAGCCCGAGGTCGCGATCAAGTGGTCCGAGTCGGCGTGGGCCGCGTTGCCGGAAGCCTTCCGTCTCGCCGACTCGCAGATCACCGAGACCGGCTATTTCGGCGGAGTGCCGAACAACGTCAAGGCCGTGTACTTCGTCGGTATGAGTCTCGGCAGCAGCGGTCTCGGCATCGAAGAGACGTCGATCGAAACCGACATGCTGCGCGAGGGCCGCAACAACCCGGCGGCGCTCGATTTCCGTCCGCCGATGGTGACGATGGCGCTCGCCGTGCAGCGCTGCCTGCTGTATCAGCGCCTCGGCGACATGGGTCGCTCGAACCAAGCGTTTCTCGATCTCGCACGCTGGGAGAAGACCGAATGGAAGGCAGGCTGGGGTTTGCTGCCGTCGCACCTCAAGCCGTTCATCGGCCGCGCGCAGTTGCTGTCGATCGGCCCGCTGTACGCGCGAGGCGACTACAAACAGGTGATCGCGTTCTACGAACCGCTCGCGCACAAAGTCGCGGCGCAGCGGCGCGGCGAGAGCACCGCGAAGGTGTTCAACTGGACGGTGCTGTTGCCGTACACGCTGCTGACCGAAACATTCAGCGATTCGCTGATACGCGCGTTCGGGCCATCCGATGCCCGGCTCTTCGTCGTTGCCGTCGAAGACGTTTCCAACGCGCTGTTGTACGCGCAGAGCCTCGCGCGGCTCGGCCGCACCGATGACGCGCGGGCGATGCTCGACACGCTACTCGCGCTGCCGGAAATCCGTGCGATGGGCAACCTGTACTGGGTCGCGCTGTACGAACGCGGCGAGATCGCGCTGCAGCAAGGTCAGCGCGATCGAGCGATTCAACTGTTCACCGAGTCGGTGCAAGCGATCGAATCCGTACGCAGCACGATCTCGTTCGAAGCGGCGAAGATCGGTTTCGCGGGCGACAAGCAAACGGTGTACGCGGCGCTGATCGGCACGCTCGCGCAAGTCGGCGATTGGCGCGCCGCGTTTCAATACACCGAGCGCGCGAAGGCGCGCGCACTCGTGGACCTGTTGGCGCAGCGCCGCGATCTGGCGGCGCCGCCGTCGAACGACGACAGCGTGAGACAACTGTTCGCGAGCGCGGCGACCGTCGACACGAGCCTCGGTTACGCGACGACCGACGAGTCGGTACGCGGTATCAAGGTGGTCGCCGATGCACGCGGCTCGCTCGGCCAGGTGGCGCCGGAGGCGGCGTCGCTCGTGTCGGTGCAAAACGTCGGCGTCGACGACATCGCCGGGCGCTTGAGCGACGGCGAGAGCCTCGTCGACTACTACGCACAAGGCGACGACCTGTACGCATTCGTGCTGAACGGCGGCATCGTCACCGGGTTCAAGTTGTCGGCCAAAGGGCTCGCCGACGACGTCCGCGCGTTCCGCGATGGCATCGACAAACGCGACGACCGCGCCCGCGACGCCGGCCGTGCGCTGTACGACCGGTTGATCCGCCCGCTCGAGCCGACGCTCGCAGGCGATCGCCTGACCATCGCGCCGCACGGCGCCCTGCACTATCTGCCGTTCGCGGCGCTGCCCGACGGCGACGGCTATCTGATCGACCGCTTCGGCCTGCGTCTCATCCCGAGCGCCGACACGCTGGTGTATCTGCGCAGCGCGCCGCCGCAGAAGCTCGGCCGGCTCCTCGCGCTCGGCAACCCCGATCTCGGCAATCGCTCGCTCGATTTACCGAATGCGCAAACGGAAGCGACGACCGTCGCCGCCATGTTCCCCGCCTCGCGCGCGCTCGTGCGTGGCGACGCGAGTAAGACCGCGGTCAAGCAGCTTGCCAACGGTTTCACGATGCTGCATTTCGCGACGCACGGCCGCTTCGATGCGAACGCGCCGTTGAGCTCCGGGCTCTATCTCGCGAAAGGCAACGAAGCGGACGGCGTGCTGACCGTCAGCGATCTGTATTCGCTGCGTTGGGATGTCGACCTCGTGACTCTGTCGGCGTGCGAGACCGGCCTCGGTAAAGTCGCGAACGGCGACGACGTGATCGGACTCACCCGCGGTTTCCTATACGCCGGTGCGCGCTCGATCGTCGCGAGCCTCTGGGAAGTCGACGACGCCGCGACCGCGCAGTTGATGGAGAGCTTCTATCGCAATCTGGCGGATCACGGGAAGCGCGACGCGCTGCGCCTCGCGCAGATCGAGACTCGTCAGCGCTACCCGCAACCCTGGTACTGGGCCGCATTCAACCTACTCGGGCGTGCCGACTGATGCGCGCTGCAACCGTTCCGCTCACCGCCTCCGTACACAACCAAGTCAGGAGTATTCGACCATGATGTCCAATCGCCAACACCGTCCTTTCGCCGCTTTCGCGCGCCTCGCGCTGCCCGCGCTCGTCTACGTGCTCGGGGGTTGCGTGCAAGCAGTGTCGCAACCGCCGTACGTCGATACATCGAAAACGAAAGACGCCACGTGCCAAACGACGCAGGGCCAAACCGCCTCGAAGGACTGCACCAAATCGTCGCAGTGAGTTCGCCGAATCGCTCGCGCCGATGAGAAGAGAGCCCGCACGAAACGAAACCGGCCGCTGACGCGGCCGGGGAGCTTCGACGACGAACGATGAAACGTTAGAGTTCGGTGCGCTGCTCGACGCGCATGTTCTTCGCGACGTACATCAGCAGCGAACGCAGATCGGAGTGGTTCTCGGTCGGGATCTCGGTGTAGCGCGTGATCACGGTGCGCGCGAGTTCGGGATCGTCGATCTTCGCGAGCACCAGACGCAGCCGCGTCGAATTGATCTCTGCATCGGAGCGCGTATCGAACGGACCGACGTCGATCCCTTCGCGCGTGTTGAAGTACCACTTCCCGTGCGCCGGGAACACGTGGCTGCCGCGGAAGCGCATTTTGTCGGGTTCACCGGCTCGAGACGGCATGTCGGGCTACAAGACAAACGAGTGGGTCCGAGTATTCTCCCGAACCGCGGTGCGCGCTGTGACGCGCTCTGCGAAAACGACCATCGACCGTCGGCGTTCGGGCGACGCGGGGAACAGAGAGATAAAGGGATATAGATGAAGGTTATGTACGCACAGAAGGCGAGCATCGCAGTCATCCACCCAGGCCGCTTCGCCCACTCCGCACGCCAGTCGAAACGGTTCGTTTGCACCTTCGAAACACCTGCGCACCACCGTAGCGCCATGTCGAACGTGCCGCCCCGTTTTGGGGCGGCACGCGACTCGCGCCTCCCGCCACGGGACCCCCACACCCCACGTAACTCCCCATAGGGTCACGCAAAATCGGTGTTTCCGCGAGTTGGCACGCATCCTGCCAGTGCGGTTGCGATGTCGCGACAGTTCGTCGCGCGTGAGACCGAACCAAATGACACACCGTCACACAAGGGGGATTCGATGATCCAACGGATAAGTCTGAAAAACGGACTGGCCGCGACGGCGTCGCTGATAGCGATGCTGCTGCCGGCCATCGTCTTTGCGGAGGACGCGCCCGCCGCGACGCCCCCGCCGCCGGTACTCAACCCCGGCGACACCGCCTGGATGCTCACATCGACCGCACTCGTCCTGTTGATGACGGTCCCCGGACTGTCGCTGTTCTACGCCGGTATGGTTCGCAGCAAGAACGCGCTGTCGGTGATGATGCAGTGCTTCGTGATCACCTGCCTCGTCACCGTGCTGTGGATGATCTACGGCTATGCGCTGTCGTTCGGCGACGACGTCGGCGGCATCATCGGCAACCTCGACAAGGTCTTTCACCACGGCGTCGGCTTCACGACGCTGAAAGGGACGATTCCGGAGACGGTGTTCTCCACGTTCCAAATGACGTTTGCGATCATCACGCCGGCGCTGATCGTCGGCGCATTCGCCGAACGGATGAAATTCTCCGCGATGCTCTGGTTCATGGCCCTGTGGGCGACGTTCGTCTACGACCCGATCGCGCACTGGGTTTGGGGCGGCGGCTGGCTCGGCACGATGGGCGTCCTCGACTTCGCAGGCGGTACGGTCGTTCACATCAACGCCGGCGTCGCCGGTCTCGTTGCCGCACTCGTGATGGGCAAACGGCGCGGATTTCCGAATACGCCGATCAAACCCAACAATCTCGTGCTGACGCTCGTGGGTGCCGGCATGCTGTGGGTAGGCTGGTTCGGGTTCAACGCCGGTTCCGAGTTGGCCGCAGACGGTCGCGCCGGTATGGCGATGTTCGTCACGCAGGTCGCGACCGCAACGGCCGCGTTGACCTGGATGTTCGCGGAGTGGGCGGTGCACGGTAAGCCGAGCGCTCTCGGCGCCGCATCGGGCGCCGTGGCTGGTCTCGTCGCCATCACACCGGCGTCCGGTTACGTCGGCCCTGAAGGCGCGCTCGTGATCGGAATCGCGTGCGGCCTCGGCTGTTACTTCGCGGT
>DASRZO010000210.1:0-15472 GCA_035686405.1 Pseudomonadales bacterium
CACACGCTCGCCGGCGGCACGACGACGATCACCGGCTCCGAAGGCGGCAGCGGCACGATCACCCGCGAGAATACCGCGGCCGGGGCGAATCGTCAGGGCAGCTTCACGAACGCGAACGGCGACACGATCACCACCGACACGACGCGCCGCGGCACGTCGAGCAAGACCGACTTCGAGACATCGAACGGCGGCAGCGGCACGTCGATCAAGAACGACGGCAACCGCACCACGATCGGCCAAAGCGGCTCAGGCGACATCTACGCCGGCCACAACGGCAACGTCTACAAGAAGACCGACGACGGCTGGCAGAAGTACGACGCGGACAACGGCTGGCAAGGCGTGCAAACCGAGGAACTGAAGCCGTCGCGCAGCGCGAAGGAGTCGGGCAGCACGCGCGACCCGCGCAACTCGGCCCAGACGCGCTCGAACGAAACGCTCGGCAGCGGCAGCTACCGCGGGACCTACGATCGGAGCAACAGCGATCGCGGCACGTATGACCGCGGCAGCTACGGCAGCAACCGCAGCCTCGACCGTTCCAACGACATGCGGCAACTCAATCGCGACTACAACGCGCGCCAGTTGGGAACGCAGCGCAGCATGCAGCGCATGGGCGGCGGCATGCGGGGCGGTGGGATGCGCGGCGGCGGTCGGCGCCGCTGATCGAGCGCAGACAGCCGACGACGTCCATCAATTGAAGCCGACGAGTCGCGGCAGAACGGCGAACGCGGCGGTCGACTCGTCGTCGTCCGCCGCGCGCCAGTTCGGAGTCGTTAGGTCGCAGGTGTGCTGCGCGACGTCACAGCGGCTTGTAGCTGAACTTCTGCCCGCCGACCGCGGCTTGATACATCAAGCCGCCTTTTGCGACCGTGAAGATCGCCATGCCTTTGTGCCAATCGCCGTCGGTGACCGCGTCGTGTTGGCCGCCGCTCGCGCCGACCGACGAGCCCCCGGTCGACGCCGTCGCATTTGCCGCGGCGGTGATCGCGACCGCGCTCGCTTCGGCGCTGAACTCGTAGTTGCCGGCCGTGAATTCGTCGAACGAGCGCTTGTCTTGGAAGAAGACGATCTCGCTGAACACTTGGCCGCCGAGCTGCGCACCGACCGACAGTTGCGTCATCGACGCATTGCCGACGTGCTTGCTGCCGGTATAGACGCGGCCCGAACCGTGCGCACCGCCGACGACGAAGCCGCCTTTGCCGATGTTCGGGAAGATCGCGTAGCCGTACGCGACCTTGAAGAATTTGCCGCTTTCGCCGGCGTTCTTGAATACCTGGACGGCCTCCGCGTAGTCGTCGCCGGCCCACGCCGACGATACCGGAACCGCGAAGAACATCAGCAAAACCGTGAATCGCAACGCGCGCATGTGAAGCTCCCTGTTCGATGACGTCCCCCGACGCTGGCGCACGAGGATGCGGTGCGCCTGCGAACCGGTCAAGGCCGCGCGGTACGGACTTGCACGTAGAGAGGCTCGCATCCGCGCTAACACATATGCGCCGTCGCCGCGCGCGACCGACGGGAGCGACGGTTCGCGACTACCCGTACGTCGGGCGCTGCGGCCAACCGGCCGGCGAGTCCTCCCAATCCTCCTGACGACCGTACACGGTCAGGTCGAGAAAGTTCGACGGCGTGTCGACGACGTCGAGGCCGCGGGCGTACGCCGAATACGTGTGGAATACGCGCTCGCCGTCGCGCAGGAACACGCTGTTCCCGGGGAAGTCGCCGCGTAAGCGCGCCGCCGGCATGCCGGTGGCGAGCAATTCGGCCTTGTCGCGGTAGTTGTATTCGACCGGCGCCGCCGCTTCGTCGAGCGTCACGTGGAAGTCGTAGTTGAACGTGCTGCCGTACGACGAGTACATCGGGAACGTCCAGCCCTTGCGCGCCACCACTGCCGCGAGCTTCGGCCACGGCGCGCGCGCGATCGCGGCGAACGTGATGTCGCGCGAATGGAAATGCAGCAGATTCGCAGGGCCGAAATTGATGTCGGCCGCGTTCGCGCAGCGATGGCACGGGCCGTCGGTCGCGTCGATCCACATGAAGTGGTGCACGTACAGCAACCGCCGCCCCTCGAATAGGTCGGTGAGCGACACGCGCCCATTCGGACCTTCGAACACGTACGGCGTGTCGATCTCGACCATCGGCAAGCGGCGGCGCTCGGCCGCAAGCGCGTCGGCGCGGCGCGTCAGTTCCTTCTCTTTCGCGAGCAGCGATTTGCGCGCGCGCAGCCACTCCTCGCGCGAGACGATCTGCGGCATTCCGGCGGCGCCGCTCACGGCCGCTCCTCCAAGCCGAAATGCTCGACGACGGCGTCGATCGAGCCGTTGCGTTTCGGCGCGTCGGCCCGCGCCGCCCGCGGCAACGGCAAGCCGAGCGTCTTCGTCACGAACACGGTCAGCGCGCTGCCGGACGCCGTGGCGGCGACGGTCAACGCGACGGTGGTCAAACAAGCCGGGCACATCGGACACCTCTACAGTCGGTGGGTTCGTATGGATGACGAACGACGCCGGCGCGAATCGACACGTGGCGTGAAAAAAACGGCGATGGCGTGCAAAGCGCTGGCGTGCGGTACCGACCCGACCTCGCGGCGCACCGAGCGACGCGGTCGCGCGGCCTTCCGGCCAAGTCGCCCTATTCGTGCAGATCGTGTGCGGGCGGGTTCAGCCGCGGCAGCGCCGAACGGCGGATCGACCGCGGCGATACACGTTCGACCCGTTGCAGCGCTTTCGCGAGCCGGTCGCCGCGCCATTGCGGCGCGCCGCCGTTCGCGAACAGCACACGCTCGAGCGCCGCGACTTCTTGCAGCAACTCCGCGTCGTTCGTCGCGATGCACCAAGCGGCGAGACCGCTCGCGTGCGCGCGGCGCGTCCACGCGTGCAGCGCGCGATAGCTGACCAATGGATCGTCGCCGTCGAGCGTGTGCAGCAGACCGTCGAGTTCGGCGCTCACCCTGTGCGCACGCACGCGCCGGCGCGACGCGGTCCATGCGCGCGCGCTCTGCACCGCGCGACCCATCGCCCAACCGATTGCGGCGAATACGCCGATGATCGCCGCACCGAGCGTCCACTCGGCCCACGCGACGTCGCCGGCGGTTGGCGCACCGCGCACGTAGACGGCCGACAACACGATCGATACACCGAGAATTCGTTCGAGAGTGGGCTTCATGTTGGCTCGCTGCGCGGCGACGTCTTTCGATCGCACAATGGACCCGGCCCGTAGCCCCGGTCAACCCCGCCGCGGCCGCCAGGTTTTCACCGACCTAACGGCTCATTCGAGGGGCACCGGTACGCATCGGTGAACTCCGCGCGTCGCTTGCAAGCCCCGCTGCTTCGGCCGTACGCTGCCTGCCGCACGAAAAAATGGTTGCACGATGATCAGTTACAGCACGCTCGGCACGAACGACATGCAGCGGTCGATCCGCTTCTACGATCCGGTGCTCGGCGCGCTCGGCGGCAAGCGCACCGAAACGAGCGACACCTGGACCGGCTATGGGCGCAAAGGCGACCGCGGCATGTTCTTCCTGACGCGGCCGTTCAATCGGCAAACGGCGACCGCGGGCAACGGCGCGATGCTCGCAATCCTCGCGGAGGACCGCGCGTCGGTCGACGCGTTCCACGCAGCGGCGCTCGCGCACGGCGGTACGTGCGAAGGTCCGCCCGGCGTCCGCGCCGGTATGGACCCGGTGTTCTATGCGGCCTACGTGCGCGACCCGGACGGCAACAAGCTCTGCGCCTACGTGCGCAAGTAACCGCTCCGATCCCGACTCCGCGGCCGCCATGCTCGCCACCGTCACGCTGTTCGAAGGACCGAGTCCGTTCGCCCCGTTCGCGGCCGTCATGGTCGAGGCGGAGTGTCCGAACCAGACGTTGGACCCGGACGTCATCGCCGCCGGATTGCGCGAGTGCCTGCCGCCGCGGGTGCTCGAGCAAGTCGCGCTGCCGCTGCCGGACGGCCGCTTCGAGACGTGCGTCGGCGCAGCGGCTCGGGCGATTCAAGACGCCTTCGGCGCGACCGAGTTGCCGTTGCACAGCGAGCGCCTCGGCGACGGCCGGTGTCGCGTGCTGCTCGGCTATCTCGATCCGAACGCCGCCGGTCTCGCGCTGCGCACCGCATTCGACGTCGTCGGTGCGCTGTTCGCTCGGGCCGAAGGACGCGCGGTGACGATCGGCGACGTCGGGCGCCGCGTGCAGCACACGCTCGACCAGCTCGAACCGCTGCAGCCGGACCCGCTCGCGCATGCGCTGATCCGCGCCGCGCGCCGCCGCGGTATTCCGGTGACGGCGGTCGCCGCGGGAACGCGCGCGTGGTTGTTCGGGTACGGCGCGCGCGGCATTCAGTTCTTCGAGGCGGCGAACGACCGCGATTCGGCGATCGGTGCACGCATCGCGCGCGACAAGTTCGCATCGAACCAACTCGTCGCGCGGCTCGGATTCCCGGCCGTGCGGCATCGCGTCGTCACGAATCCGACCGCTGCCCTCGCCGCCGCGCGCGAGATCGGATACCCGCTCGTCGTGAAGCCGATCGCGAGCGGCAAAGGCGCCGGCGTGACGGTGCACATCACCGACGACTTGGCGCTCGCGGGTGCGTTCGCCGCCGCCGATCGAATCTCGCCCGGCTTCGTGCTCGTCGAGCGCTTCGTCGACGGCTTCGATCACCGCGTCGTCGTCATCGGCGGCCGGTTCCGCTGGGCGGTGCGCCGCACGCCGGCCGGCGTGACCGGCGACGGCGAACACACGGTCGCCGAATTGATGGAGATCGAGAACCGCCGCCGGCGCGAAGCCCCCGCCGCCGACATCGGCCCGGGTCCGCTCGAGTTCGACGACGAAGTGCTGACCGTTCTGACGGCGCAGGGCGTCGACCTCGCGCACGTGCCGGCCGCCGGCGCGCGCGTCGCGCTGCGGCGCGTCGCCAACGTTGCGCGCGGCGGCACGCTCGCCGACTGCACGCCCGACGTGCACCCGGACGTACGCGAGATGGCCGAAGGGATCGCACGCGGCTTTCGCCTCGACGTCGTCGGTCTCGACTTCATGACGCCGGACATCGGCCGCTCCTGGCGCGACGTCGCCTGTGCGGTACTCGAGGTGAACGCGACGCCGGGGTTTTCGTCGTACGGCCGCGCCGAGATCGTTCTCGACGCGAAGTTTCCGAACGGCGCGACCGGCCGCATTCCGACGGTCGCCGTGTTGGACGCGAGCGCCGACGCGGTCGAGGCAGTCGCCGCCGCGTGCGCGCGATCCGGGCGTTGCGTCGGCGTCACCGATGCGCACACGACCACGCTCGACGGACACGCGCGCTTCGGCGGGAACGCGACGCTCGGCGCGCGCGTCGCGGCGCTCGCGCTCGATTCCGCGTGCGACGCGCTCGTGGTCGCGACGACTGCGACTGCGATCGCCGCGCACGGCTTGCCGCTCGCGCACTGCGATCTCGCGCTGGTCGGCGCCGCGGTCACGCCCGCGCTGCAGCGGGTGCTCGAAGCGACCGGCGCCGCGGTCGTGCGGTTGCCGCTCGGCCGCGTCGACCCAGCGGCGTTCGGTGCGATCGAGGCGCTGCTCGCGCGCGACGCCGCGCAACATCCGCCGGTCGCGCGATGAAGGCGATGAACGATCTGCGACGAACTGCGCGTTGAGCGATCCGCGATGAACTACGAAGGCATCTTTCGCGAGCGCGGCGGCGCGTATCACCGTGCGATGAGCCGCTGGCCCGACGCGCGCGCCGACGACTTCCGCATACCGCTCGAACGCGTGCAACTGCGCGCTGGCGAGACGATCGTCGACGTACCGGCGGGCGGCGGCTATCTGCGCCGCTACGTACCAGCCGGGTGCCGCTGGTTCGGGCACGAGCCGTGCGGCAGTTTCGCCGACGCCGCGACCGCCGACGCCGATCTGTTGCCGTTACCTTGGCCGGACCACTTCGCCGATGCGGCCATCAGTATTGCCGGCGTGCATCACTTCGCCGACAAGCGGCCGCTGTTCCGCGAAGTGCATCGCGTGCTGCGCGCCGGCGGCCGCTTCGTACTCGCCGACGTGCACCGGGCGTCGCCGGTCGCGCGCTTCCTCGACGACTTCGTCGGCGCACACAACAGCACCGGCCACGACGGCGACTATCTCGACGACGCGACGCTCGACGATCTACGACACTGCGGCTTCGACGTCGTCGCTGCAGAACGCACGGCCTATCGCTGGCATTTCGCGGACCGTCTGCAAATGGGCGAGTTCTGCCGCCTGCTGTTCGACATGCACGACGTCGAGCCCGCCTTCGTGGCGCAGGAGATCGAGCGTCGCCTCGGTACCGTCCCGGACCCGAGGTCAGCCGGGCCGGTCGGCGCCGACGGCGACCCCGTCGTGATCGAGAGCGCCGCGCCGAATGGCGTCGCGATGAATTGGGAATTGTGGGTGGTGCGCGCCGTCGCGCGCTGACGATTAGCGCGAACGCAGCCGTTCGACCAAGGCGTCCGCGTCCGACAGCGTGATCGCATCGGCATCCAGCGCGAGCGCCGCGTCGATCGACGCCGCATCGGACTCGACGTTCCACACGTTGACGCGCACGCCGCGGTCGTGCGCCTGCGCAACGTCGTTGGCGTCGACGTCGCCGACGGGCGGCCCCCACCAACCGCCGCCGGCGGCGGCGATCGCCGCCGGCACGCTGCCGCCGAAGCGGCGCGGGTCGAACGCGCCGTACAGCCGATACGGATCGATCGCGCCGGAACTGCGGTTCAGTGCCGCGACGTGGCGCGGATTCAGGGTCAGGTAGTCGAGTTCGATATCGGCCGACCGTTCGCGCGCGAGCGCGAGCACCTCCCATTCGAATGCGAGCAATACGGCGCGAGCCGTGACGCCGGCGGCGACCACCGCATCGACCACCGCATGCGCGAGCGCGTCCGGCGCGGAACTGATGTCGCGCTGAAACGGTGTCGTCTTCAGTTCGATCCACAGGGTCGCGCTTGCGCCGCGCGCCGCGTAGGCGGACAGAAATTCCCGCAACGTCGGAATCGGCTCGCCGTCGCGCGGTTCGTAGCGCGGATACGTCGCGAGTTCCCGCGCATCCGCGCGGTAGCGGCCGACGTCGAACGTTGCGAGCTGCGCCGTCGTCAGGCTGCACACCGGCGCGCCGGGCGCGTCGAGCCACCGGCCGGACCGGTCGCGCGTGAGCCGCGGATTCAGCCGATAGTCGTGCTGCACGACGACCTCGCCGTCGGCGGCGAGATGCACGTCGCACTCGATGCCGTCGAAGCCGCGCTCGAGGCAATACCCGAATCCGGCGCGCGTGTTCGGCGCGAATCGCGCCGCGCAGCATTCGCTCGCGACGACCGCGGGCCGGCGCGACGTCACTTGTCCAGCCCCTTGAGGTTGTCGTCCGGATTGCGGTCGATCATTTTGTTGTACGGGTCGATGCCGACGCGCGCCGGCTTTTGCTCCACGACGAACTCGAACGTGGACGTCGCCGTGTCGAAGTGGCGTTTCTCGAGCACGAGCGGCGGCGGCAAGTCGTTCTCGCCGAGATCCTTCGACGCCGCGCCGAACACGGCGACGTCGAGCCAGACGTCGAGCGGCACTTCGGTCTCGCGGCCTTTGCCGTCCGCTTCGAACTGTTTCGTCGCTACGGTCATCGCGACTTTGTAGCGTCCGTCCGGCGTCGGCGCCACCGTCGCGTCGGTCACCGCCAGATCCCACAGCGTGATCTTCTCGAAGAGCGCCGTGATCAATGCTTGCTTGTCGGCCGGGGCTTCGGCGCGGAACGCGTCGATCAAATCGCCCGAACGCGGAAACGGGCTGCTCTTGAACGCGTATTGCGCCAGCACCTTGCGCAGCGCGCGGTTCACCGCGTCTTCGCCGATCGCATCTTTCAGCGCGTACATCGCGACGCTGCCTTTGCGGTAGTGGATGTAGCCTTGGTCTTCGACGAGCTTCAGCGGCAATTCCTCGATCAGCTCGCCGCCCCGATTCTTCAGGTAGTTGTCGAGCTCGTACTTCAGGAATCGCCGCATCTGCCCGGGGCCGTACTCGTGTTCCATCACCATCAGCGCCGAATACTGCGCGAGCGTTTCGACGAGCAGCGTCTCGCCTTGCGCGCGCCGGCCGACGACTTGATGCCCCCACCACTGGTGCGCGAGCTCGTGCGCGGTGACGTAGAACACGTAGTCGATGTTCTTCGGATCGGTGAGATCGGCGACGAAGCCGATCCCTTCCGAGAACGGAATCGTGTTCGGGAACGATTCCGCGAACGTCTCGTACGCCGGGAACTCGAGAATCCTGAACTGACGGTATTGGTAAGGGGAAAATTCGCGCGTGAAGTAGTCGAGCGATTTCTTCGACGCCTCGATCATCCGCGCGACGTTGAAAGCGTGCGGCAGGTGATAGAACACCTGCAGCAGCACGTCGTTCCAATGGTCGGTCGCGACCGCGTAGCGCGCCGACACATACGACACGTACGGCCAGATCGGCGCGTCCATCTCGTATTCGAAGTAGCGGCGGCCGCCTTCCGTGCGATCCGATTTCAAGTAACCGGGCGCGATCGCGATCTGATCGGCCGACGTGCTCAACGTCGCATGGAACGCCGTGCGCGCGTGCACGCCGAACTGATTCGGCGCGTCGTCCTTCGCGTCGTCGTATTTCGGCAACCGTTCGACCGGCGGTAGGCCGTGCTTGCGACGCTTGTTGTTGTCGACGAGTTCGAGCCCCGGGTTGTAGCCGATCAGCGGCATGATTCGGCTGTTGTCGACGAAGGTGCCGTTCTCGACCACGCGCGTCGTGCTGTTCGCGTTCACGAAGCCGGGATTCTTCCACGACAAATCCCACCCGAACTCGCGCTGCGCGCCCGGCGCCAACGGTGCGGTCAATGCATAGCGATAGAAGCCGCGTCGCGCGTCCGCTTCGACGAGTTTCGCGTTCGGGAGGTCGAGGCGATTGATGGTGAGCACCCGCGCGATCGAGAAATCGATCTCGTCGATCGGGGTCGTTCCGACGTTCTCGAGCGTGGCCGTGCCCCGACTCTCGACGCGGCGCTCGGCCGGAAAGATGTCGATTTGCGTGTCGAGCGCGACCACTTCCGGCAACGCGCGCTTCTCGTATTGCTTGTACAGCTTCTCGTAGTCGGCCTGCAGCGCTTCGACGTCGTCCGCCGTCTCGTAGCGGTTGAGGACGTTGGTGTTGTAGAAGATCCATCCGCCGAGTCCCGCGACGACGAGCGCCACCGTCGCAGTCGTCGCCTTGACCGGTCCGGTGAAGCGCCGACGCGCGATCACCCTTCGCTCGGACCACGTGTCGACGCTGCCGCGCTGCATTAAGAGGTGGGCGACCACTGCGACGAGCGCCATCCACGACGTCCAGTACGCGCCGACCGTCACCATCGGTTCGAGGAAATGTCCCCAACCGTTCATGTCGGAGCCGCGCACGCGCGGAATGCCGAGCTGATACAGCACGTGCTCGAAACCGAGGCTGTTCGCGACCTGCAGCGCGAGGAATACGACGATCAGCAGCAACATGCCGAGGAATTTGTTCGGCGCTACCGCCTGTATGCACACGCCGAGGATGCAGAAGAGATACAGATCCCAGCTCTGCACGACGAACAGGCTGAAGAGGTACGTACCGATCTCGAAGTGGAAGTAACCGTGCGCCGCCTGGACGGCGATCGACGTCACCATGACGACGAGCATCAGCAACGCGACGACCGCGAGCAACGACGCGATCTTCGCCGCCAACATCACACCGTTCGGAAAGGGCATCGCGTCGACGTACGTCGACACGCCGTTCTGCCGCTCGCGATGCACCAATTCGCCCGCGTAGTACGCAATGATGATGAACACGACGAACACGTAGCTGCCGTCGACGATCCGCAGCATCGTTCGAGTCACGGGCAGTACCGGCGTGCCGAAAGCCTGCGCGATCCCCTCGATGAAGCCGGACAGCACGTTCGCGACGCCGAACAGCAGGATCACGTAGAACGGGAAGCTCGTCAGCACGCCGCGCAGGTCGATGCCCACCTGCGACAAGAATTGCTCGACGACGAGGCGCGCGCCGAAGCGCGGCGCGATTCGTACGCTCGAATCGACCGTCGGGGCGACCGCGGCTTGCGCGCGCGGCTTGCGCCGCCACCGCGCCTGCGGTGCGAAACGGAACTGCAGCGCCATCGCGGCGAGCGCCGCGGCCGCGAGACTCAACCAGATCGCGCGATTCGCGAGCAACACGCCGGAGATCGACGGGATCAGCGAGTTCTTGTCGAAGACGGTCCAATAGCGCGTGACGTTCGCGAATGCGACGAGACCGAACGGATCGAACAGCGCCGTCCTCGCGATCGTCTCTTGATCGGTGTTCGCCGCGACCACGACGTCGGCGACCATCAACCCCACCAACACCGTGTACGACGCGAGCATCGAGCGCGTGCGCGCGGCGACCAGCGCGACGAAGCTGCACACGATCAGCAGGTTCGGCAGCATCACGCCGAACAGGCAATACCAGTACGGGCGCGCGTCGAACGGCGCGATGCGCTGCGCGTCCAGCCACGGCATGAACGTACCGACCAAACTGCCGAGCACCGCGGCGCAGCCGGTGGAGAATGCGAACAGATAGCCGCCGACGAAGCGGCCGAACAGAAACTGCAAACGACCCATCCCGGTCGCGCGCAGCGTTTCTTCCGTCTTGAGTTCGAGGTCGCGCGTCAGCGGCGCCGCGACGAACGCCACCGCGGCGAACATCGCGACGATGCTGAACACGTACTGCGTCTGGATCAGCGTGTACGGCGCATTCAGATTCAGGTTCTTGCCGCCGTCGCCGATCGTCACCTTCTCGCTCGCCGAAGCGAGGAACGTCATCAGGAAAAACAGCGAAGAGGTGACGAGGAACAGCGCGCTGCGCAGCTGATAGCGAATTTCGAACCGCAGGATCTCGGTGAACACGATCGGCTCAGTTCAAGGTCACGTCGAGGCCGTGCTGTTGCAGCGTTGCGAAGTAGACGTCTTCGAGCGTCGGTTCCGCCGGCGCGAGATCTTCGGGTCGTTCGTTGCCGACGACGCGGATCTCGGCACGGCCGGCGACGAGGCGCGTCGACAAGATCGCGAGTCGTTCGCGCAGCGCCGGCACCTCGTCGCGCGCGACGACGCGTTTCCACAGCTTGCCTTCGAGCTTCTCGATCAGCGCCGCCGGTTCGCCTTCGACCAGGATCCGGCCGTCGCCCATGATCGCCATGCGCGTGCACAGGTCGCTGACGTCTTCGACGATGTGGGTCGACAAAATGACCACCACGTCTTCGCCGATGCGCGCGAGCAAGTTGTGGAAGCGTCGCCGTTCGGCCGGATCGAGGCCGGCGGTCGGTTCGTCGACGATGATCAGTTTCGGTTCGCCGATCAGCGCTTGCGCGATGCCGAAGCGTTGCCGCATGCCGCCGGAGAACGTATCGAGATTCTTCCGGCGCACCTCCCACAGATTCGTCTGGACCAACAACCGCTCCACCAGCGCACGACGTTCGCCGCGATCGCCGATCCCCTTCAGCACCGCAAGATGATTCAGCATCACCTCGGCCGAGGTGCGCGGGTACACGCCGAACTCTTGCGGCAAGTAGCCGAGGCGGCGTCGCAGCGCGTCGGGCTCGGCGCGGGCGTCGGTGCCGTCGAGGTGGATCGCGCCGGTGTCGGGTTCCTGCAACGTCGCGAGCGTGCGCATCAGCGACGACTTGCCGGCGCCGTTCGGGCCGAGCAAGCCGAACATCCCGGTCGGGATCGTCAGCGTGACGTCCTTCAGCGCGGCGACCCCATTCGCATACGTCTTCGACAGATGTTCGATTCGCAGCATCGACGCTCCTCGGGCGACTTTCTCGGCGGTGGTTGCGGCGCCGGCCGACGCCTCGGCGGCGCGCCATGGGCTCGGCCTTGCACGCACCGGACCAAGCGTGTCGATCTTCAGTCATTTCAACGAGATAACGCCAGCGCGGCGCGCGGCCGAGCGGCGCGACGCGCGAACAGTTGGCGTAAGGCGCTACGTGGCGAGACGCGTCGGCGACGGATCACAGTGCAGCATCGAGCGAGCGACGACGAGGTGATCGCACGCGTCTCTCGCCCCGACACTCGGACGCGGCCTAGGACACCCGTTGGGAAATGTCGGCCGGCGCCACGCCGGCCGACGCGATCGTCAACCGTTCACGTACTGTTCGAGCAGCGTGTGGTGATGGCGGATCTTCGTCTCTTGGTAGCGCGCGAGCACGACGCTGTCGAACTGCGCGGCTTCGAGACCTCGTTGGACCTGCGGCAGGTTGAACGAATCCTGATTGAAGACCTTCGCGAGCATTCCGAGCTCGGGCGCTTGCGTCCAATCCTGGTCCTCGGCCAGCCAATGCGTTTTCGCGGGCGGCGGTCGCTTCCCGCTGTACGGGCTGAGGTAGTAGCACTCCATGATGCTCTTGTCGTGCCGGTTACCGTACGGGCGGAACCGATACACGATGCGGTTGTAGCCGCCCCACGGATGGAAGTTCGGAAACAGCGAGTAGTAGATGCTGTCGGAGACTTCCGCGTCGGCGATCGCGACGCCGGGGCCGACGATCGGTTGCAGTTGCGCGCGCGCGCCGGCCGCCAGCGCTGCCCGCGCCGACGTGCCCGGCGGCAGCTGCGGCATCGGCGGATCGTCCATGTCGTGCATCGTCACCGACTCGAACATCTCCTGTTCCGTCGGCGGACGGCGCAAGTGCGGACTCGGCGTGCCGTTCGGCGTGATCGCGCGCGAGAAGTTGCCCCACGCGTCGTACTGCGAGTTCTCGTCGCCGATGCCTTCGAGAATTTGCGGATGCGTGTTGATGACGTGGAACGCCTCCATGAACGCTTCCTGGCACAGCTTCCAGTTGCAGCTCATGATCTTCGCGACGTGCGCCTCGACGTAACGCGACTCCGGGCTCCAGCACGCGAAATGCGCCGGCAGGTCGCCCAAGAATTCGGCAAGCGGTCTTGCCTTCGTATCCATGTTGATGAAAACCCAGCCGCCCCACGTGTCGGCGAGCACCGGCGTCAACGTGAACTCTTTTTCGTTCACGTGCGGGAAGTCCCACTTCGACGTCACGCTGCGCGACGTGCCGTCCAAGTTCCAACTGAAGCCGTGGAACGGACAGATGAAACTCGCCGCGTGACCGTCTTCGCCGTCGCACAGCCGGCGACCGCGATGGCGGCAGACGTTGTGATGCGCGCGGATGCCGCTCGCGGTGCGTACGACGACGATCGAATACGAGCCGACGTCGTAGACGACGTAGTCGCCGACTTCGGGAATCTCTTCCTCGCGGCACGCCATCTGCCAAACCTTCGGCCACAGCTTGCGCATTTCGAGTTCGTGGAATGCCTGCGTCGTATAACGCGTGACCGGCACCGACACGATCGGCGACGAAAACGGATTCTCGAGCGTCAACGTGCGCGGCGGCGGCACGACGTCGTTGCGGATGAGTTCTTGGTAGCTGATGCCGGCCGATCGATCCGGCTTGCGCATGACGGTAGCCACGGTCTGTCTCCTCGCTTGCTCGTGCAGGTGTTCGAATGTTCAGCCGCGATGGCGCCGGCTAGTGAGCCCGGGCGGCAATTGCGGTCCTGCCAACCACAACGCCATGTGCGGATCGGCCTGCTTGATGTCGCCTTCGAGCCAACGGCCGTCGGCAGTGAAATAGCCGGTGCTGCCGTTCAGTTCGACCTTCACGCGGCCGTCGGCCTGAACTGAATAGATCGCGCCGGAAATCGGATGTTTGAGTCGTGCCAAAGCAGAACCTCCTCAACGCCGGTCAATGATACAGAATAAAACCGTCACGTCATCCTGTTTTGTCGGTTCCGGTGTCCGAAAATTCCAGTCAGGCCATCCGGTTTTTCGTATACTGCCGCGACCTGGAAGGAGGCAGCACATGCGCGAACGGCTGATCGAGATCACTCGCGAGATCGTCGCCCACGGCAAGGCCGGCACGATTCCGCAGACACGGGACATCATGCGCGTGCCGGCCGAGCACTACTACGACGAGGCGCGTTTCGCGCTCGAGATGAAGCAAGTCTTCAAGCGCGTACCGTTGATGCTCGCGATGACCGCCGAACTGCCGAATGTCGGCGACTACAAGGCGATGGAGGTCGTCGGCACCCCGCTGTTGATCACGCGCGGCGACGACGGCAAGGCGCGCACCTTCGTGAACATGTGCAGCCACCGCGGCGCGCAACTGATGCCGGTCGGCCGCGGCAGCGCGAAGCGCTTCACGTGTCCCTACCACGCGTGGTCCTATTCGACCGACGGTCGACTCACCGGCGTATTTCGCGAACGCGAGTTCGGCGACGTCGATCGCTCGTGCAACGGGCTCACGGCGCTGCCGACCACCGAGCGCGCCGGGCTCATCTGGGTGACGCTGAATCCGCAGTCGACGCTCGACATGGACGCGTTCCTCGCCGGCTACGACAAAGCGCTCGCGCATTTCGGCTTCGAGAACTGGCACTTCTTCGCGAATCGCACGCTCGAGGGCCCGAACTGGAAGATCGCCTACGACGGCTACATGGACTTCTACCATCTGCCGATCTTGCACAAGAACTCGTTCGGTCCCGACATGTTCTCGCAAGCGATGTATCACGCGTGGGGTCCGCACCAACGCGTCAGCACGCCGAACGCGGCGCTCGCCGACGTGCCGGAGTCCGAATGGACCGACGAAGCGCTGCTGCGCGGTGTGTGGACGATCTTCCCGCACATCTCGATCGCCGAATTCAACGGCGGCGGCCGCGGCGTGATGATCAGCCAGTTGTTCCCCGGCGAAACCGTGTCGCGCTCGTACACGATTCAGAACTACTTGATGGAAAAGAAACCGACCGACGACATCGTGCCGCAAGCGACCGAGCAATTCGCGTTCCTCGAGCGCGTCGTGCGCGACGAGGACTACGCGACCGGCATCAAACAGCAGCGGGCGCTGTCGAGCGGCGCGAAGTCGCACGTGATGTTCGGCCGCAACGAAGCGGGCGGCCAGTTCTTCCACAATTTTCTGGCAGAACTCTTGACGGTCGACGACGACAAGCTCGACCGCTTCTTCGCGATGTACGCGCAGTCGAACGGCGCGCCTTCGGCGCCCGGCAGAGCACCGCAACCGGCCAACCGTACCGCGAAGGTGCGCGTCGGTGCCGCGAAGGCCGCCAACGGAACGGTGCAGCTGCGCGGCGCGGCGAAGAAGCGAAACGGAACGAAGGCGTCGAAGGCGCGCGCGCGAGGTGCTCGATGAGCGACGCAACCGTCCGCTACGAGACGCCGGCCGACGGCGTGGCGCGCATCGTGCTCGCGCGCGAAGCGCAGCGTAATGCGCAAGACAAGCGCATGACGTACGAACTCAACGACGCGTTCGATCGCGCCGCGCGCGACAGCGCGATCAAGGTGATCATCCTCGCCGCCGACGGGCCGCACTTCTCCTCGGGCCACGATCTGCGCGACCGCGCGTCGATCAACGATTTCCGACACGTCTCGACGTTCGGCGGTTTCGACAAACCGGGCGCCGAAGGCCGGCA